>JAISPE010000232.1 GCA_031275145.1 Prevotellaceae bacterium
TCCCGTTAGGGATGCATCCCTAACGGGATGCAGGATAGGATATATTGACTGTTCTACCGAGCGATGCATCCCTAACGGGATGCCATAATTGATACCTTTATTTATTGAAGACTCCAAAGTCTGTTAATTTTGCGAATTTTGTTAAAAAAAGAGGGAATTTTGTCGTACATCCAACATTGCGAATAACCGTTTGGAAGTATAATCATCAAAAAAATTTGTCAGTTTAAAATATAGTATTTATCTTTGCGGCCTGAAATTTATTAAAATTTTGTATTAAAAGTATTAAAAACGTTTGTATTATATGTCAAATCAGTATGAGACCGTTTTCATTTTAACTCCCGTTTTATCTGAAACACAGGTAAAGGAAGCGGTAAAAAAGTATTTGGACTATATCGGCGACAATGGAGGCGAGATAGTCCATCAGGAAGACTGGGGTTTGCGGAAATTGGCTTATCCCATTCAGAAAAAAACGACAGGATTTTATTATCTTGTAGAATTCAAGTCGGAGGGTGATTTTGTTGAGAAACTTGAAACCCAGTATCGTCGTGATGAAAAAGTCATCAGATTCCTTACATTCCGTATGGATAAACATGCAATTGCTTATGCAGAGAAAAGAAGAAATCTTAAACAACAGAAACAGGAACAATCTCAAAATTCAGTAAGTCATGATAACTCCAAATGAAATAAGATATTTGAATCCACCGTCGGTGGAAGTCAGAAAGAAAAAGTATTGCCGTTTTAAAAAGGCAGGAATCAAGTATATTGATTATAAAGATGCGGAATTTCTTAAACGGTTTCTTAATGAACAGGGTAAAATTCTCCCCCGCCGTTTAACCGGAACATCGCTGAAATTTCAGCGTAAAGTTTCGCAGGCAGTTAAACGCGCACGTCACCTGGCTTTATTGCCGTTTGTAACAGATTTATTAAAATAAAATTCAAGACATTTATGGAAATTATTTTGAAACAGGATGTACCCGGTTTAGGACACAGGGACGATACGGTAACCGTTAAGAACGGTTATGCGACAAATTATTTGATACCCCGCGGTTTCGCTATTATTGCAACGGCTTCGGCAAAAAAAATCCATGCGGAAAATATACGCCAGCGTTCCCATAAGGAGGAAAAATTCCGTTCGGAAGCAACACAGACAGTGAATAAACTGGAATCGCTGGAGATTATACAGATCGGCGCAAAAACAAGCTCGACAGGAAAAATATTCGGTTCTGTAAACAATATACAGATATCCGAAGCTCTGACTGCTCAGGGTTTTGATATTGACAGAAAGAATATTTCTATCGTCGGAGAAGACAGTATCAAAGAAGTTGGAACTTATGAGGCTGATATCAAAATATACAAAGATATTCATGCTAAAATCAAGTTCGAAGTGATCTCGGAATAAAATTTAATTGGTTATTAAATACGGGTACGGGTACAAGGATTCCAACACTTGTGCCCGTTTCTTTTTATACAGACCCCTCCCTGCAAAGCGTGCGTAAGCAACAATCGTAAATCTAAAATCTAAAATCGTAAATCTAAAAAAAATATTATGGACATGCAACCATTCGGGACGGTATTGCATCTTCCAAAACAGAATGGTTCTTTAGCGATATAATATTAAGTAATTATGAATTTTTTAGCACACATATATCTCTCCGGTAACAACAAGTTGCTTATGATCGGGAACTTTATAGGAGATACGGTGAAAGGCCGCAAATACGAAAAGTTGCAGCCGATTATCCGTAAGGGTGTGTTAATGCACAGAGCTATCGACGATTTTACAGACCGGCATCCTGTCAATGCCAGAGTGAGGAAACTGTTACATCCCGAATTTGGAAAATATGCTGGCGTTTATCTTGACATGTATTACGATCATTTCCTGGCGGCAGGATGGGATAACTTTTCAAAAGACGTATCGCTTACGACATTTTGCAACAGATTTTATTTCGACGCTTTAATAAGATACAGGTATCTGCCGTTTAAAGTCAGGACACTGCTGTATGCATTCATAATCAGAAACAGTTTGAAAAACTATTCAAAACCGGGCGGTATGGAAGAATCGCTGGAATTTATGTACAGACATTCGGGCCTGCCGAAAAGCGGCAAGGAAGCTGTCAAATGTCTGGAAAACAATTACAGCGTTCTGCAGGATGCGTTCTATGAATTTTTCCCGCTTCTGGTAAGCCATACAAGGATATGGAGAGAAGAATCTGACAGTGCTCTGCAAGTGCCGGATTTATACCTTCTTCAATACACAGGCGAGACAGTCCGCGTATGACCACAGTTCATCTTTATATAGCAAATGAGAGTATTCAATATATGTAATACTCTCATTCTTTTTATATTAACAAATGGAAACTTAGATAATTTTCATTTCCGACAAAACTTCATTCATATTGTGTACCGCTTCAGCGCTTTTGTTCAGCAATGCCTGTTCGGTGTCATTCAGTTTATAATCAATAATTTTTTCCCATCCGCTCTTACCGAGGACAACGGGAACGCCAAGTGCAATATCTTTCTGTCCGTATTCGCCGTCCAGAGCGACACAGCAGGGCAATACTCTTTTCTGGTCGCGTATAACCGATTCGACCAGAGAGGCGCAGGCAGCTCCGGGAGCATACCATGCCGATGTGCCGAGCAGTTTCGTCAGAGTAGCGCCTCCGACCATTGTATCCGCAACGACCTTATCCATCTGTTCCTGTGACAGTAATTCGGAAACGGGGATTCCGTTGTATGCAGCAAATCTGATAAGAGGAATCATCGTAGCGTCTCCGTGACCGCCTATCACAAATCCCTGAATCTCGCTTGCCGGCACATTCAGCGCTTTGCTGAGATAGTATTTGAAACGCGAACTGTCCAATGTCCCGCCCATACCGATAACCCTGTTTTTCGGCAGATTACCCGTTTTTATTGTCAGATAGGTCATCGTGTCCATAGGATTGCTTATCATGACAAGTATGGCGTCGGGAGAATATTTCAGTATATTTTCCGTAACCGACCTGACTATATTTGCATTAGTCCCTATCAAATCTTCGCGGGACATGCCCGGCTTGCGGGGAATACCCGATGTAATCACAACAATATCCGATTTTTCGGTGACCGAATAATCGTTCGTAACTCCGGTCAGCCGCGTGTTAAATTCGCGCAAAGCGGCGGTCTGCATTATATCCATTGCCTTCCCTTCGGCGACACCCTCTTTAATATCAAGCAATACGACCTCATCGGCCAATTCTTTTGAGACAATATTATCGGCACATGTTGCGCCCACATTTCCGGCTCCAATAACTGTAATTTTTGACATATAAATATTATATTTAATTTTTTTTATCCGGCGCAAAAGTAGTTATTTTTAATAATATGGAAAAATAAAAAACATTCCTGAAATCCGGTATCTCCATAAAACTGTTTTACCGCCACAGTATTACGGCTACAATAAAACTTCGTCGCTGAGTCTTTTTATTTCCTCGCAGGCGGATGCATTCCGGTATAAAATTCTGTAAACGGTGTCGGCAATCGGCATCATCACATTAGCCGTTTCATTGATTTTGTGTATACATTCGGATGCGTAATATCCTTCGGCTACCATGTTCATTTCCATTGTTGCGGAAAGGACGCTGTATCCTTTGCCGATCATCGTGCCGAGGGCTCTGTTTCTGCTGAACTGCGAATAACAGGTCACCAGCAAATCGCCAAGATAAGCCGAGCGGGTTGTCTGTCGCGGGCTTAAATTCGTGTCGTTGAGGAAACGGCGCATTTCTTCAAACGAGTTGCTTACGAAAACCGAAATGTAATTGTCTCCATAACCCAGTCCGTGACATATTCCCGCCCCGATTGCGTAAATATTTTTCAGGATAGCGGCATATTCCGAGCCGTAAACATCGGTAGAAGATATGATTTTCAGAAAAGGCGATTCGATGTTTTTGGAGATAAGTTCCGCAAGGTTTTTCCGTTTACACGAAAATGTGAGATAGGATAAACGTTCCAGAGCGACTTCCTCGGCGTGACAGGGACCCGAAATCACTCCCAGCCGGGTGTAGGGAATATTATATTTTGTGTTAAAGTATTCCGATACAGACCTGTTTACTTCCGGAATAATCCCTTTTACCGCCGAAACAATGAATTTACTGCTCATATCAACGGTTACTTTTTCAAGTGTTGCGGAAATGAAAACCGCAGGAATGGCGACTATTACAACATTCGAAAGCTCCAAAGCCCTGTTCACATCGCTTGTCATTTCAAATTTTGATGTATCGAAACGTATAGAGGATAAATATTTAGGATTGTTTCCGTATTTGCGGATGTGGGCAATGGTTTCTTCGGAACGTATATACCAGTAAACATTGCTGTTCTGTTTGCTCGTCAGGAGTTTCATCAATGCCGTAGCCCAGCTGCCGCTGCCGAGAATACAAAACTTGAGAGATGTATTAAAAAAATATTGTCTGGCCATATATTAATCTATTTAAAGTGCGAAAGTATAAAAAAAAAATTAAACTGGGCGCTACGGGGGTACGACAAAATTCCTTATCACCTTTTTACCGCTTTTTTATCATTTTTTTTACCACAAAGGCACAAAGAAGCACAAAGAGCTGGCGCACGACAGTTCTTTGTGCAACTCTTCATCGTTCGTCGTTCATACTCACTTTATTATGTCCGGCGTCAGGATGATTACCATTTTATATTCTTTTCCGTGAAGGCAGCTGTCGTTATGCGTTTTGTATATAAACTCGACCTTTTTGGTATCGACGCCATAGAAAGCAATTGAAGGGTCTTGGTAGATATCTTTGCCGTTCATGACCACTGCGCCGCCGTAGACCGGAGTGGTTGATTCGGTCACGTAACTGTCGACGTCGTTGTCGGTGACGGAATAGTACTTCCACGTTCCGCGTGCGTCGATTCCGAACAGCTGGTTGATCTGCACCGCTTCGGCATGTTCGTAGCATATCCTGACCGTGTCGCGGAGCGGACGCATCCTGTCCGGTTTCAGGGTTTCGAGATAGACCCTGCGTCTGATGTCGACTGCACAGGGATTGCTCACCGTATAAGCGAGCGTGTACACACTGGCGTATGAACTGAAACTGTTTGCCGAAACCGTTCCGGATTCCGTGTCGATTATCGGGACGGGCGGCGAGACACTCTCCCACAGAATAGACGTTACCGCGAATGAATCAATGTATTTCGACAGATTGACAGAAGCGCCGGCGTCGGGACAGACACGTATCCGAAGGTCGGGATAGTTACCCAGCGATTGCGGATAGACTGTGATTTTCACCGAATCGGTGTGAACCGTTCCGCAGTCGTTGCCTGCCTGACGGCGATACCATGCCGTCTGTGTCAGTGCAGCGGCGGGAATATAATCTTCGGATGTTTCGCCGCTGATATCGTGCCAGTTTTCGCCGCTGTCTTCGCTGTATTGCCACTGATATGTTATTGCGCCGTTGCCTCCGCCTGCGGGCGACACGGAGACGAGTTTTTCCGGAACAGTACTGTAGCAAACCGTGTCGTCGGCTTCGATGCTGCCTGCTGTCAGGACGGGATATGCGTCGATGCGGACATTGAAGCGCGGTTTGACGGGTTTACCCTTGTAGAGAATTTCGACCCACAAATCGGACGGCGCAGGCCAGTCGTTTGTTTCCTGCCAAAGGATAGCGTTGTCCGCCGGATCTGTCTGATTTGCGTACCAGCGATATGTTACATCACTGATAATCTCGAAACC
>JAISPE010000239.1 GCA_031275145.1 Prevotellaceae bacterium
TCAAACGGCAAATGACAATTCAGGAATTTCTTATACAGGCGATCACAAAAGGCAGCGACGACGTGGGCAAAGTGCATATTCAGGTGGAACACAACGGCAAAATCTATTACGGATTTTCCGCAAATACCGACATCGTTACGGCTTCCGTAGAAGCATTTATCGACGCTGTAAATAAATTCGACCAGAAATTTGTTCCCGCTAAGGAATGAATTTCCCCCTTTTTTTGACAGAATTCCCCTTTTTTTGACAGAATTAACAGAATTTTCAGAATTTACAAAATCTGTTAATTCTGAAAATTCTGTTAATTCTGTCAAAAAAAGAAGAGAGTTCTGTCAAAAAAGAACTCTGTCAAAACAATCAGTTATTATTAATTGCATTAATCGGGTTTTCGCGGCTTGTTCTGTAGACCTGTCCGCCGACGCAGAGGACGATAGCCGTGATCAGCGCAAGCAGTATCGACACGTATATCCACGCGCTTATTTCCGTTTGAACGACATAGTCTTCCAGCCATCTTTTCATGATTAGATATCCGGCGGGAAAGGCGATTAGTGCGCCGGCGACAAGCAGAGTCAGATGTTCTCGAAAGAAAATGTCGAGAATATCTTTCACTGTTGCGCCGTTGACCTTGCGGATAGCGATCTCCTTGCGGCGTTCCTCGCAGGCGAGCGAGACCATCGAGACGAATCCGAAGACGCAGACAATGATGCAGACGGTCGAAATCAGAGTAAGTATTGCGAGCAGAGTGTTTTCCGATTTCAGGAATTTGTCGTATTCTTCCTCGGCGCTGTATATCTCGAAACGTTTGCCGGGAAATTCTTCAGTGATGATTTTCCGGATTTTCTCCATACAGATCTTTTCGCTTCCCTCATTATATTTGAAGAGTATGTATGGCTGCGTTCCGTCTCCACCCACCGGCCATGTTGAGCGGCAGCGGTAGAAATGCGGTTTGGCGGCAATTGTCGGCGACATGTTGCAGACGTCTTTTAATACGCCTGTCACCCTGTATTGGTTAAACGTTTTTCCGACAGGCTCGTTCCAGCCGAAAGCTTTTGCCGCCGATTCGTTTATCAGCACATCATTGATCACGCCGTCATCGCTCAGCATTGCTCCTTCGACCAGTTTAAGTTCGTAATATTTGACATACTGTTCGGAAATGTTAATGCTTTCGATAATTATTTCTTCGCCTTCCTGTTTGCCGTCCCATTTGCTCAGCATCAGACTTCCCCGCAGGGATGCCGGCAACAGAGGAGGATAACCGCTCAGGCTTTCTTCGATTTCCGGTATCTGTTCGATTTTCCGGTTCAACACTTTTATCTGTTCATATTCTGCCGGTATGTATACCGAGCCGCGGTTTTTGAATGCAAATCCCAGATCGGCATTGTGCAGGTGATACATCTGTTTCAGGATAAGTGTCGTGCAGAATGCAAACACGATACTTATTATCAGTTGAACGACAATCGACGCTTTGCGGAACATTTTCCTGTTGCCGCGTATGTTCGCGCTGAGTGTGCGACGTTTGAATACCGCAAGCGTTACAAGAAAAGCGCTAAGCGCGATGACGGTGACCGCCGCGATGTATACGGCCGATTCGAGATATATCGCCGACAGGTCCGGTTTTACGCCGGAGATCTCCCGAAAGGGCGACAGCACAAGCCGGATGAAAAACATGCCAAGCAACAGCGCTATACTTAGGGACATGAGAAACTCGACGGACAGCATCGCAAACAGCGAGCGTCCCGAAGCCCCGTAAACAGTCCGCAGGGCAAGTTCCCTGCGGCGTATCCTGAAACGGCTGACAAACAGTGTCAGAGAATTGAACAGCGTACACAGAATCAGCAGCGAGCCGGCTACGGCAAAAAGAATAATATGATGAAACTGTACATTCTTTACGATGTTGGGATCTTCGTAACGCACAGAAGTAAGCGGAGTCAGCGCCATGACTTTGACATGTCTGTGATTTGCCTGCATTTTGTGTTCGTACAGTTTCAGTTTAAACGCTGCAATATCGACGCCGGGCGCAATTTCGACAAGCGTATTGCTCCCGCCGTAGTTCCAGCCCTGAACCTTGATCGCCTGCAGAAAATCGAACGGATAATTGCTCCGTTTCGGCAATCCTGTAACTACCGCACAAACGGTGTATTCGTCGTTATCTCTTTTAAACCTTTTACCCAGAGGGCTTTCTTTGCCGAACAGCTGTCGCGCTTTTTCGCGGGTGACTGCCGCCTTTTTGGCGCCGTAAATCAGAAAATCCATGCTGCCTTCGACAAGTTTAACGTCGAACATGCTGAAAAACGACGAGTCAATGTCAAGAAAATCCATATTATCATGTTTAATTCCTTCGACCTCGACTGCGGCATTAACCCAACTTGGCAAGGCTGTCAATGTAAGTATCCTATAATCACGGATATACATTCAAGAGGGTTCATTTATGGGGGACTACGGATTTTTTTTTCATATTGGGATTAGACTGTTTAAAATTGAGAGCGGCGTAAATTTGAGCAGCATATTGATTAGCTCTGGACGGTTGTCGAATAATCAAACTATCATTGTTATCAAGTTTCATGCGAGTAGTAACCAAAGTATGAGAAGACATTATGTTACGAATATGTCTCCAGTCGAAATGGATATCTTTAGATTTCAGTTCTTCTCTGATAGCATGTACAAGTTGGTATGCTAAAATACCGATAAACAGGTGAGCTTCAGAGTTGATATCCTTCTGATGAAATACAGGACGTATATCCAAGTCGGTTTTCAGGCATCTAAAAGTACTTTCAATTTCACGTACAGTATTGTATATTTCCCACATAATATCTTCGGTCAGTTCATTTGCTGAAGCTCTCACGAAATAGAGACTGTCGGGAGTACTTTTCCCGTTTCGTTTCCAAGTCATAGATGTGACCGTTTTGTCTTCAGACACTTGAAGTTCTATGTCAAATAATTTGCTTATGGAAGGATATTTTTCTATAGCCCGCCCAATACGACGATTGACTTTATCTTCCTTTTTCACACCATTTTTCTTAGACAAAGATGAGTTTATTGATTCGAGATACTGTTCGAACCTTTTGGTCAGTTTTTTATTGATGGATTCCTGTTTGAGCTGTTTTTGAGAACTCCGTACACACAAAAACATATCTGTCTGTTTCTCATCGCTACTCTTTACTTTTTGTATTTCAATCGGATTATTACGATTGTCATGAATCGTTATTATTTCGGACGAATCGACAGGAACATAATTTTTCAGCCCTGAACGGGATATACACACATAATCATATCCTTTTTCTTTTAGCATTTTCAGGTTGGCTTCGGTTGCAATACCGGCATCCATAACCACAACAGGGCGAGTATCAAACAATCCTTTTTGCTGTTCGCTTGTCGATTCAAACTCGGAAAGTATTTCATTCAGTGTACTTTCTTCGCTAATATTGCCGGCATAGAATTTACTTTTGCAACAGAAGCCTTTTGCATCCGTCAGCATGGCTAAAGAGATCAATTTAGCATCACTGCGTTTTTCCTTACTGCGTCCGAACTGGGCTTTCTCGCTTTTTTCCTTGCGTCCTTCAAAATAAAAATTGGTCAGGTCGAACAGCCTGATTTGACGCTTACTCGGATATTTTGTGTTAAAATGTTCAAATAGAAATGTTTCTATTTCCGATTTATGTGCATACAACTGTCGGGCAGCTGCGTATAATTCCTTGTGAGTCGGATATTTGAGCAGTCCAAATATTTCGCACAGCGAACTTTCGCCGGACATCCAGCGACTGCTCTCCGCTTCCGATGAAGGATGTGCCATACGGCAAATAATCTCTGCCAGCATCAATTGTACTGTACGAGGTTTATCTGTCAAGTGTGACAGGAAATTTGTCAAACCACAGCGGTCTGCCATCTGTTTGCCTATCCATTCGCATCCGAAGGTGCGACTGTCTTCATTTTCTATAGATTTCACATCAACTTTTTGAATATCCGGTGTATACTCTGCTTTTTCAGAAGTTATTGCTGTTACAGGATGAGTATCTAACAGTTTTTCCCCGAGAATGCGACGGTAATAATATTCGGCATTCTTTTCAACTACATCGGGAATATTGGCAAACAAAAGGTTCTCTCCTTTTAACTTCTGCTCTATCCTGTCACACAACAGTTTGTGATATTTGTGCGGAACATCTCCCAAATTTCCAAGATTTAGAATGCTACGGTGACGTACCTTATTATCTATACGATAGGATTCACATAAACGGTATGTGAAATATACCTTGCCCTTTTTCGGATTGCTTTTATCTATTTTCTTAATAAACATTTTATTACATTAAAAAATAACACCAAAAATTTCCGCAAAGATAACACTTTTTTTCGACATAGCAATAATCATTGAAAATATTCTGGGACTACAAATGACTTTTCATGGAACTCAATTTTGTAATGCGCTTATTATTATACGGATAGAAATTTACACACTCGGCAAACAGCTAAATTGTCCGCTGTTTTGGGAGTAATTTTTGCCAAGTTGGGTTAA
>JAISPE010000271.1 GCA_031275145.1 Prevotellaceae bacterium
TCGCTCAAGGGAGCATCCAGATTTAAAGGCCTGTCGAGACGGATATCGGAAGGGATAATTTTCCCGATTAATTCTTCCATTGATTTCACGCCCGAAACTCTCAGCATTTCGCCTGTCTCTTCTTTCCGTGGCCCGTTATGTCGATCTGTAAACTGATACATATTATGTTATTAATTTTATATTTGACTGCAAATATATGCAAATATTTCGGGAATGAGAAACAGCCGGCGCCAGTTTGCATATTGAGGGATGAGAAATAAATGTAAGATATAACGGTGTGGATTTCCGGATTGCTTCGCAGCGCCTCAAACCAGGCAGTTTTGAAACTATTCCCGTATTGCATATTTCAGTATTAAGACATTTCAAACTGTAAATATGCCGGTTTGATTATGTCTTTTTCCATTTAAGTAAAAATAATATCATATAAACCTGATTTTTCCATATATTTGTATCCGGTATTAATTAATTAAAAAGTTATTATTATGAAAGTAAAATTGTTTGTATTATCTTTAATGTGTCTGTTCTCAGGTATAATTTATGCACAGGAAGAAGGACAGAGAAGTCAGAGAAGACAGCGTTTAACAACCGAAGAGAGAGTTAAAGCGCAAACTGACAGGATGAAAAAAGATTTTGAACTGACCGGCGCACAATACGATTCGGTGAAAGTGATAAATCTTAAGTATGCGAAAAAGGCTGAAGAGCTTTTCAAGAACAATCAGGAGGATTTTGCTAAAAACAGAGAGGAATTTCAAAAAAATCAGGAAGAGCAAAACAAGGAACTTAAAGCAGTTCTTACGGAAGCACAGTACAAAAAATACGAAGAACAGCTTAAAACTCGCAGAGAAAGAGGTAGAAATCGAGGCCAGGGACAGGGTCAAGGTCAGGGACAAAGATCTCAAAGGAACAATTGATGCTGATGTTAGTTTAATCATTTCAGAGCAGGAGCTGTTTCGACAAAACACTCCTGCTTTCTGTTTTACGGTATATTGTGCCGTCGATATTTTTCAAATCTTTTCCAGAAATTCGCCCGGGATATAAGTTGTTGCTATCGAGAACAGACCTTCCAGACGGATTACTACTCTTTTATGTCTTTTAAACCGAATCAGTTCGCCTTCAATTCCTGCAAAATCACCTTTAATGACCCGTACCCGGTCTCCTTTTTTCAGATTAGTATTGGATATTTTTATTACGTCTTCCGAAAAATTCAGTACAAACATAAAATCCTGCATCTGTTTGTCAGGAATAATCTGAATTTTTTTAGTGTCATTGTTGTATATGTATGATATGTTGAATCCTGATTTATCGGGAATAGAAAGAGCGGTCATATAATCCGTATTGACAAAAATCAGACATGAGATTACAGGTTTTTCTTTCTGTATCCTTTTTCCGTTATGTCTTCTATATATCTTCCGGAAAGGAATGAAATGCTTAATTTCCTCTTCTTCCAAATAGTTCTTTATCTTTTTCTCGGTACGGTATTTTACACGTCCCGCATACCAGTTGACATTTTGTTCCATGAACCCCAAATAAAATCATACACACGTATCAAACACCGGAATTGCAGTTGTTTCGATACAATAATTTAATAAAATCAATGCACAAAAATATAAATAATATGATAAGTATGCAAATTATGACTGAAAGGAGTGTACGACAAAATTCCTTTTTGACAGAATTTCTTTTTGACAGAATTGACAAAATTTGCAAAATTAACAGATTAACGGACTCTGTTAATTATGAAAATTCTGTTAATTATGTCAAAAAAAGAGCGATCAATCCGTTTACCGCAGAGCCGATTTCAGCGCTTTATATCCGGCGGGGCTTACTTTCAGCCAGTCGCCGTTTTTCATCAGCGCCTGCTGATTCTGTTTGCCGTACGATTCGATAGCGGAGATATATTCGATATTAACAATATAGGACCTGTGTACCCTGATAAACAGACTTTTCGGGAGACGGGATTCAAAATATTTCATTGTCTGTTCTTTCAGATATTTTCCGTCACCGGAGATAATCATTACATAATCGCCCTCCGAACGTAAATAAACAATATCGTTAACCGGTATTACCTTTATTGTCTGTTTGGTTTTCACCATTATCCGTTCCAGCAGTTCCGTATCGGCCGGCGTATTCTGTCCGGATTCCGGCTTTTCGGACTGTTCCGTTTCGGGTTCCGTTTCGGGTTCCGTTTCCGTACGCTGCAAATCGATGTAAAAAGACAGAACGAATATCACATAAAGCATTAACCCTGCCAGCGCCTTTACGGGCAAAGTGGATACAAGCGCATATACATCCTCCTCTCCAAGAAAGACATAATCTAAAAAGTATCCAGTACCGGTCCCCAGGGCGACGATAGTAACAGCAAGTATCCCGTAACAGAGAATCCTTTGCAGGGGCATCAGGGTTTCATATTTCCCGTTCTGCAATACAATCCAGAGTATAATGCACAGACCGGCAAACAATACTGCGTGAAACAAAGCGTCGGCAAACAGTGTCCAAAACGGAAGAGAAACAAGCCACGATACCGATACGGCATGCAGTACGGCATACGACGTCCATATAAAAGCATAGATGAATATTCTTACTCTGTTTTCTATCAAAGGCATTATCAGTTAGTTTTTTATTTCGATACCGCCGAAGACAGCCGAGCCTTTGACAATCAGTTTGTGTGTAGAATCTACTGACCCGGCTCTCCTCCGGTCGTCTATGCCGCCAAGCACCGACTCGACCTTTATGTCGAGAAACCAGCTGTCGGGAACAATCAGCTCTATACCGCCAAAAATCGCCTCAACATTCAGAACCGTTTCGCCTTCGGGTAGATGCGCTTTACGCAAATCAAGTTCTATGCCGCCGAAAATCGCCTGCAAGACGCCTCCCTTAAATTCGTCGTCAATAACATACCTCCCGTTACTGAAAATGCATGCCTGCGAAAAATTTTCATCCCGGGCTTGATTTTCCTGATTTTTCGCATTACGGTAATGATCATGATTCCAGTGAGACCTGAACTGTCTGCGACAGTGTGCGTACTGCCGATGATCATTGCGGCGGCGAGAAACAGGTATGTACAGAATAAGAATAATGCCTCCGACAATCAGCAGTACAGGCCAGTATACGGACACAAAGTTATTTGCATCCATGCCGCCGAACATGGAAGGAAAAACCGTCGCAATCCTCGGGATGATGAAAAATATCCCCAGACAAAGCATGGAAAGTCCGTGAAAATGAAATGTCCCGTGTTTGACAATGGAAACAGTCCCGATAACAATCAGTAACATTTGCCACGAAACAATGATTCTGTGAAATCCGGGAGGTATCAATCCGGTATTGCTGGCAATAAGCAATCCGCCTAACAGGATAAGTATTACTCCGGTAACCGCACCGGTACGTGATTTTGTATTCATAATATTTACTTTTTTCCGCAAAAGTAATGATATTTCTTCCACACCGGATAAAAAATCGACAAATAACAGGTTTTTCACGATAAAAAGTATTTTTTGACACAATTAACGGAAGTTTTAACGGTTAAAAAGTATTATCTTTGCGCCGGATTATTGTAATAAATTATGAAAGTAGAAGTTTGCGCCGGCTCTGTGCAGTCGGTTATCGAAGCCGAAAAAGGAGGAGCATCAAGAGTGGAATTGTGCGGCAGCCTGTTTGAGGGAGGGACAACTCCAAGCGCCGCAACGGTAGAACTGTCATGTCTGTCGGTGAAAATTCCCGTTTATGTGATGATCAGGCCGAGAGGAGGCGATTTCTTTTATTCGGATATCGAGTTCGAAATAATGAAAAGAGATACTGTCTTTGCGAAAAAATACGGAGCGTCGGGAATCGTTACCGGACTTTTGCTGCCGGACGGCTCTGTCGATGAACAGAGAACGGAAGAACTGGTCATCATGGCAAAAGAACTGGATATGGGGGTTACGTTCCACAGAGCTTTCGATATGAGCTCGGATCCGTATAAAGCGCTG
>JAISPE010000375.1 GCA_031275145.1 Prevotellaceae bacterium
GTAAAAAAGTTTACCAATAAATTAAACTTAGAAAAAAAATCGTACATTTGTGGTTTAAAAAAGTGAATAGAATAAGTAAAAATATGGAGTATGATACGGGCTATTTACCTTATTTTATGTTTATTTTGCTATTCATCCGTTCTGTATTCACAAATCCGTTATGATTTTGAATCCGGCTTTTCGGAGTGGATACAGAAACCTGCGTCTTCATGGGAACTAACAACTTCTACTGCTGCTTTATCCGGAAGTTCGTCTTTATTACATTCGCAAAAAAATGTTGCGACAAGCGATACAATATTTATTCCCGTTAGTGGAATAACATTTGCAGACCATGATGTTATATGGAAATTTTTGCTAAAACATACTTATAACCCGTCAAGTACAAATAAATGGGCGGTTATCCTTGCAGCGGATACTATATCGAAGAATCTCAACGGTTATGCTGTCGGCGTGAATATGAAATCCGGTGCTACCAATGATATATTGTGTTTATACAGAGTCAATGGCAATTCTTATACTGAAATAATCCCAACAGACATTAATTGGCAACAATTGGTAACGACGAGCAAGGTTGCCGCGCTGGAAATCAGACGAAATGCCAGCGATTACTGGCAAATCGGCATCAATATCGGTGGAGATTTTTCGAATATTTCGTTTTATAACTACAGTATTTTAGATACTGAATATTCGGACATTTCGTATTTCGGTATATTACATATTTTTACTAGTTCTGCTTCCAGATCGCTGTATATCGACGACATCAGCATAGACGCTGTGGATAAGAGTGTAACAAGAGCATTTGATACTGAAATAATTTCTCCCGCCGGCGAGCAGGTTGCAGGAAAAAATATTTCTTCGGTTGATAAGGATACGGTTGAAGTTATTAAGTTTGAGATTCAAGATATTGCCGGATCCGATGTTTTGCCGGCGTATTTACGTCAAATCACTGTCAAAAACGCCAAACCTCCCTCCTGTGCGGACTGGAAAACAACCGTTAAAAACGCATATTTGTATGCTGAAAACATTGAAAATCCGCAAACAGCAACAACAGTAATAACCAGCGATTCCATTGTGTTTCTTTTGGATAACGATTTAGTTGTCCCTGCCGGCGATACGGTAGCCTTATCCGTAAAAATTGTTCTTAATGATTCGTTAACCGACAATTCGACATTGCAGTTCAAAATCGACAGGCGGAATCACGGATTTGTCTCTTCCTCAAAAGGATCGGGTATGGTTGCGGAACTGACCGACGATATTGTGTCAGGTATTTTTACCGTTGATGTTGAAGCGGATACAATCTTTTGGCGGAATATTCCCGGCTCTGTTTTCGTAAATTCCGGTTTTGATATAACTGCCGTTGCGACAGATAATAAGGGAAATATTGATAAAGATTTTTCCTTTCCGGCCGATATTATACATTCCGGCAGCGGCAACTTGACAGTCAATTCTTTTGCTTTTGTCAACGGGGAATTTAACGCCGGAAATGTTTCGTACAGCAAAAAGGAAAATATTGTCATACAGATTTCTTCCGGTGTTTTAACATCAGAAAACCGTTCTATTTCAGTTATTTTTAATCGAAATTCAAGTATAGAGATTCCTTTGGAAAACATTTCAGGGACAACAATAAGTTCTGATGCTGTAAACATTGAAAATGAGATTCCTGTGTTTCGTTTTGTTATAAAAGACCGGCTTGGCGATAGCGTTGCCACTTTTGTAAACGAACTGAAATTCGCAAATCCTTTGAACGAAACAAACTGGAGTAATGTCATCGGCGGAATTTCGCTGTATAATGGCGACCAACGCTTGGTAACCAATATCGTAGAACAAAAAAAGGATTTCATTCGCACCGGATTGTTCCCCGGCAGTTTAACGGTTGACGATGGCGCGGCGAAAGAAATTGTCTTGAAAATATGGCTGAAAACCAAGGTTCCAGATAAGACTAAACTGCTTTTTGCGATTCCGGCAGCAAATCACGGATGTCAGGCTCTGCAAAACGGCTCGCTGTTTGCCGACAATTTTATTCAGGATGTTGTATCTGACACTTTTAACGTAGATGTGCAGGCGACGAAAATTATTTTCAAAAGCGTTCCTGCGACTCTCTCTCCCGATTCGCCTTTTGCTTTGGAAATAAACGCGGTAAACAACGACGGGACTGTCGATATCGATGCTGCGGAAGAAATTATTTTAGAGCTTGTCGCAGACAGCGGCAATTTGAACAGCGTTTCCGGAATGAATAAACAATTGGTTGAAGGCAAGGCTGTTTGGAGTGATTTGACAGTTGATGTTCCCATGATATTCAGGATAAAAGCCAGACACCCTTACTTTGGGGAAATCACGTCTGACGAAATCGCCTCAATGGATTTGGATTCAGAGGTTTTGCCTGTGCTCTCACAACAAAAATCGGTTTTTAAATCAACAGATACTTTGGCTAATGATGCAAAAGAGGTCATCCGTTTCAAAATAAGCGATAAAGGAACGAACGACGGATTGCCTGTTGTTGTCAATAAGATGGTTTTCAGCACAATATCCGAAATGTACATGCCGGATTTGATTGGCGGCATAGAGTTATTGTCGGACAGTCAGAGCGTTTCGTTATCATTTACTTCTTCCGATAATCAGATAACCGTCGTACCTTACGACCTGATTATTCCCGACGGCGAATCGCGCGAAATCATTCTGAAAATATTCCTCAACAGGGTTAAATGTGTTGATGGCAGTAAATTGCAGCTATATATTCCGGCGACAGCCCATGGATGGACAGTCAGTCAAAACAGTTCCCAACTGCTTAAGACATTTGAATATCCAATATATTCCGAAATACATTCCATTGATATCGAAGCGTCTAAACTGTCGATTCTAAATCAGCCGATGATAGTCTTAAAAGACACGCCTTTTTCTTTCAGTGTGGGAGCGACAGACCACACCGGCAATGTAGATGCATCTTTCAATAACAGTATCAGTATTTTAAAATCAAGTGGAACGGGGAATTTGCAGAATTTATATACGGCGCAATCGGAGGGAATATCAACGTTTAATGCTGTTTACGACTCATTGGGCGATTTTTCTTTCAAAGCTTCAAGCGCAGGCATGGCAGATGTGATTTCAATGCCGCTATATTCTGCCATTCATGTAGATACAGTGATAAAATCCGGTATGTCAACATGGAACAACGCCGGAGACTGGATTTGGAACGGAAATAAACTCAAACACAATTCCGGAAACGGACTAAGCTATGTGTCTGTACCTTTAAATCTTGACCTTGCCAAAGAATTTGTGCAGTGGGATTTTACTGTCGAAAACGGAAATTTTGACCCGTCTTCGGATAATGCTTTTTGGTGTGTTTTATCCTCGGACATAGATGATTTGGAGAATGAAAATTTATCCGCTTACATCATAGGCGTCAATTATACAGGCAGTTCCGACCTGCTTTCTTTCTGGAAAGTAAAAACAGGCAGTAAACAACTGTTATGGTCAAGCAATTACGACTGGAATGCGAATGCGACAATGAGAATCATTGTGCAAAAATCTGGAAATGACTGGCAGATTTTTATTAAAGAAAAAGAACAGCCGGTTATGTCTGCCGGAAAATTCACGGATAACGAATCGTTTGACAACAGATTTTCGGGCTTCGTTTTTAAATACACAAGTACCAGAAACGGCATGTTTTCGATTAATAATTACGAAGTTATAAAAACAAATCAGATCTTGAAAGCGAGTAAAGCCGAAATAATTGATAAAAATACTGTTAAACTCGGGTTCAGTGCAAACATTGCTTTTCCTGATGCATTAAATCTTGATAATTATTCGCTTATCTCCGGTTCCGATACATTTAACATCTTCAGCGCCGACAAAATCTCGGATAATGAGGTCAAATTAACTGCACAAACACTTAGCGATACCCTGTTTCTATTGTCAATTTCCGGAATAGCAGATACTTATGGCTCTGTAATGGCAGATACTGTATTGAAACTGCGTAGAAATGCTTCCGCCGCACACTGTTCGCTTGAAATACTGAACAGAAGCTCGCTGGTATTGGAATTTAATATAAGTATGGTCGATTCAATAATCATAAATACAAACAATTATCTTCTAACAAATGTAGCAGGCGACATTTTTTCAATAAAGAACATTACGGAAAATTCCGGAAAGTTTTATTTAGACTGCGATTCTCTGCAAGGCAACGCTTTTGTCCTATATTACAGCAATCTGGAAACGGAAGACGGTTTTATTCTCAACGACAGTATAGTATTGGAAAAGTCATATCTTCCTGCAAAAATCAACAGAGTGGAAGCCGTATCGTCTTCGACTGTGGTTGTGGAGTTTAATAAAAATATTCAGGAAGCGGGAAATTATACGGTCAAAAACAGTCATGGAACATATTTTAATGTCATTTCCAAAACGGTTAATAACAGACAGGTTACGCTGACTTTGAGCGAAACGATTTCGGGAAACAGTTTTGTACTGTATGCAGATAATGCAAAAGACAGTGAGGGATTTATAATAAACGATTCCGCTTATTTCAGGTATCAGACTGTGAATTTCGGAGATTTGGTATTTAACGAGATAATGGCAAAACCCAATCCGCCTGTTTCTCTGCCGGATAGAGAATATCTTGAACT
>JAISPE010000380.1 GCA_031275145.1 Prevotellaceae bacterium
GATTGGTAGACGTACTGAAATACAGGCCGCCGACTCAATTCTGAATGCTTCCGGCGAATTAATGCACGAAAGCCGTATGCGGGAAAACTGCACGTACGGTTTGACGAGGGGGTAGGGGAGACCTCATGTAAAGTCTCCCCGCTCTACTCTACTGGTTGAAGAAAAACCACCAAGTCGCAGAAGTCGCACAAAGTAAAAAACGTTATGAGTTATGAGTTAAGTTATTAAATTAAAAAAAGTAATAAAATGAAAAGAGTATTTTTAATGATGATTATTTTGCTTGCTGTTAGAGCAAGCCGCGCAGACGCGCAGTTTATTGTTACTGACCCTGCTAACATTGCGACAAGCATTGTAAATTCAGCAAATCAGATTGTTCAGACTTCCTCAACCGTCACTAATGTGATAAAGAATTTTCAGGAGGTACAAAAACTTTACAATCAGGGGAAAGAGTATTACGACAAGTTGAAAGGCATACACAATCTTGTCAAGGATGCGAGAAAGGTTCGGGATGCTATTTTGATTGTCGGCGAAATCGGCGACATTTATGTAAACAGCTTTAAGAGTATGCTTTCCGACCCTCATTTCCGGTATGAGGAACTTATTGCCATTGCCAACGGTTACACGATTTTGCTTCAGGAAAGTGCAAACATGATTCTGGAACTGAAAGACGTGGTAAACCTTAACGGACTGTCAATGACCGACCACGAACGTATGGACATCATTAATTACGTCTATGACCGTCTGAAAGCGCACCGGAATTTAGTCGCCTACTACACGCGCAAAAACATTTCGGTCTCGTACCTGCGGGCAAAGAAAGCTGGTGATTCCGACCGCGTTGTCGCCCTTTACGGAAATGCTAACGACAGATACTGGTGATAAGTCAATTACGAATTACGAATTACGGTTATGTTGTTAGCAGTAAGTTTTGACAATCTTCATCAGATTTTGCGCAATTTATACACGGAAATGATGCCTCTGTGCAGCAACATGGCTGGCGTGGCAAAGGGTATTGCCGGACTTGGGGCGCTGTTTTACGTCGCTCACCGCGTCTGGCAATCTCTGTCCCGCGCCGAACCCATAGATGTGTATCCGCTTCTCCGTCCGTTTGTTATCGGGCTTTGCATCATGTTTTTTCCCGCGTTTGTGCTGGGGACGATAAACGGCGTAATGTCGCCAATTGTAAAGGGTTGCCATCAAATGCTCGAAACGCAGACTTTCGACATGAACGAGTATCGCAAACAGAAAGATCAGCTTGAATATGAGGCGATGATGAAAAACCCCGAAACGGCGTATCTTGTTTCCGACGAGGAATTTGACAAGCAACTTGACGATCTCGGCTGGAGTCCGGGCGACATGGTTACGATGGCGGGAATGTACGTCGAACGCGGGATGTACGGACTGAAAAAGTCCATAAGGGACTGGTTTCGCGAACTTTTAGAGATACTGTTTCAGGCGGCGGCATTGGTTATTGACACGGTCAGAACATTCTTTATCATTGTTTTAGCCATACTTGGACCGGTCGCTTTCGCGCTGTCCGTCTATGATGGCTTTCAATCGACGCTGACACAGTGGATTAGTCGGTATATCAGCGTTTATTTATGGCTTCCGGTATCCGATTTGTTTTCTTCGATACTTGCTAAAATTCAGGTTCTTATGCTCCAGAACGACATTTCTGAATTACAGAACAATCCGAATTTTTCGCTTGACGCAAGTAATACTATTTATATCATTTTCATGATAATAGGGATAATCGGATATTTCACCGTCCCCACCGTTGCCAACTGGATAATTTCTGCGGGCGGAATGGGCGCTTACAGTCGCAATATCAATTCGACCGCAGCCAAAACAGGCGCAGTGGCGGGAGCTGCCGCCGGAGCAATCTCAGGAAATATTTCTGGACGGTTAGTCAATAATAAATAAAAATAGTAAACGCGATGACAAAAAGAGCCGGAAAACATACAAGTGATAAAAAAAATCTCCAAGGTGATGAAATCAATTACACGAGAGATGAAACCATTTTCACGAGAAAAATCGCGACAATCACACGCGAAACGAAATCCGGCACATGCGAAACGAAATCCTGCTCTCGAGAGATAAAATCCATCTACGTTTTCTTGAATAAAAAAACCCGGTCTGTGAAATCTGTCTCTCGAGAGTTTTTTTTATCTCCTGTATGTTTTCCGCGCCAAAATACCTCGCCCAAAACAATTCAAACAAGTAAAATTATTAATATTCAGTAAAATGGAATTTAAGTCATTAAAAAATATCGAAACGAGTTTTCAGCAAATCCGGTTTTTCGGGATTGTTTTTGTCTGTTTGTGCGCCGGAATTACCGGCTATGCTGTGTGGAACTCGTACAGTTTTGCCGAAGCGCAGCGGCAGAAAATTTATGTGCTTGACGGCGGTAAATCGCTTATTCTCGCCCTGTCGCAGGATTTGTCGCAAAATCGTCCGGTCGAAGCGCGGGAACATGTGAAACGTTTTCACGAACTGTTTTTTACGCTGTCGCCGGACAAGGACGCTATCGAAAGCAATATCCGTCGCGCTCTGTTTCTGGTCGATAAGTCGGCTTTCGGCTACTATCGCGATTTGCAGGAAAAGGGCTATTATAACCGGATAATTTCGGGAAACATCAACCAGAACTGTCAGGTGGACAGCCTCTCATGCAATTTCGACGCTTATCCGTACAAAATGATAACGTATGCGCGTCAATTGATAATCCGCGAAAGCAACATCACCGAACGCAGCCTGATAACACGCTGTAATCTTATCAATTCGGTGCGTTCGGACAACAATCCGCACGGATTTACGATGGAAGCCTTTGAAATCGTAGAAAACAGGGATTTAAGAGTAATTGAACGCAAATAAAAATTGTATTATGAAAAGAAATAAAATTAAGGAAACGGTGAACGACCTTCGGGACGATTTTAACAGCGGCGTCCGCGCTCTCTGCGGACGACCATCTCCCGCAAAACGGCTTGTTATTGTGCTGGTTATCGGCTGCGTATTGAGCGTTGCCAGCGTCAGCGCATTAGTCAAAGCCATTTACAGCATCGGCAAACGCGATGCGGAACTGCTTTATATTGAACATATAAAGCAATTAGAATTGAAATGTTCCGGCGATTCAATTAAAAATCACAAATTAAAGGCTTGGAATAACAGTCCGTTCTCTGGAACACAGAGGAAGAATTATCCCTGTAGACATTACCGCTTACGACGCCGACGGACAATACGGCATTTTTATCCCCAACTTGCAGGATATAAGCGCCGCCAAAGAAGTGCTTGCGAATATGGGTACGACTGCCGGAACAAGCGTAAACCTGTCTAACGATGCAAGCGAACAGTTTGTCGCCGACATGGGACGCAATCTAATACAGGGTGTTTCGCAGTTTACCGCAAAGAAACTGCGCGAAGTAAAAATACGCCTGAAAGCGGGATACAAAATATTCCTGCTCTCGGAAGAACAGTTGAAAATGAATAAAATAAATTAATACAAATGAAACAGTTTTTTATAATGCTTACTATCGTAGTAAGCGTCTTTACAACAACGCTGAACGCACAGGAAAATGTATCGGATACAACTGAAAATGTGCCGGAAAACAGCGTGCCGGAAATACAGAGCAGTCCATCGACAGGCGACCTGTTTGACGGTCTCACACGTCCTCTTACATTCAACAGGATGATAGCGCCTTATGCACTTGAAATCACATTTTACAAGACGGTACACATTATTTTCCCCACCGGAATACGTTATGTCGATTTAGGTTCGATAGATTTACTCGCAGCCAAAGCCGACGGCGCGGAGAACGTTCTGCGCGTAAAGGCTGCGGTACAGGGTTTCAGTACGGAAAGCAACCTGTCCGTCATCACCGAAGACGGCAGTTACTACACGTTTAACGTGAAATATGCCGACGAACCGGTTAAATTAAGCGTGGAAATGGCGGATTTTCTCCATTCGGGAAATTCAATCAACCGACCGGGCAATGAAATTCCGGTATATATGTCCGATTTGGGCAACGAATCTCCGTATCTCGTGCGTCTGATTATGGAAACCATTCATCGTAATAACAAAAAGAAAATAAAGCATATCGGAAGCCGAAACTTCGGAATACAGTATCTTTTGAAAGGAATTTATTCTCACAATGATTTGCTGTTTTTCCATTTCCAATTAAAAAATTCTTCAACGGTATCTTTTCAAATTGATTACCTTGTATTCAAAATTGTAGATAAAAAAGTCGCCAAACGCACCGCTATTCAGGAACAGGTGATTGTCCCGCTTCGCTCATACAATCAGATGATAAGCGTAGCCGGAAAGAAAGAAGAACGGACAGTGTTTGCCCTGTCAAAATTCACGCTTCCGGACGA
>JAISPE010000398.1 GCA_031275145.1 Prevotellaceae bacterium
AAATTTTGTATCAGTTCTATACCGATTGAGCCGGACGGTGTTTTTTCATCATCGTCCTTACTTGTCGAGGCTTGCAGGGTGACGGGAATATCGGTAAAGACCAAGTCCGGTGACAGTGCGAATCTGTGAGCCTTGCCCTCGAAAACGGGTGTCGAATGTCCCATACTTACTGTGGCGCTTTGATTTTCGGGCTTGAATCCTGTCAGCAGTAAACGGTTTTTACGGACGAATCCGCTGAAAGCAATCAGGTAATAGTCTGCTCCCGAATCGAAGATAAATTCTCCGTTAACGTCTTCTTTTCCCGCTATATTAAGAACGCCGGCGACTGTAATCACGTTATACCGGTTTTTTATTTTGACCGTTTCGCCTGTTCCTTCGTACTTATAATCTCCAAAAGTCGAGAGCGTAATCTGTTTCCTGTCAAAATCTATTTTTGTGATATAGTTCATCGCAAGATTCAGTCCGATAATACCGTCATGACCGTTTCCCATATTTTCGAATACGGCGATTTTCTGGTTTTTAAGAGAAAACGTATCCGTTAAATGCACTGTATTTCCAGAAGAAATATCGATGCGCATCTGTCCGCCGACAACGCCGGCATACTGACTGCCCGTAATCGACAGGTTCAGTGAATCGGACAGTGTTTTTCCGATGGCCATACCGTCGGCGCCGGTATCCAGCAAAAATCTGAACACAGTATTACAGTCGTTAAGTCTCAAGGGAATAATGATATATTTCCCGTCAAACTCAAAAGGTATCACCGCCTTCTGCTCCGACACACTGTAGCGGCTTACACCGTATAAACGGTCTAAATAATCGATAAACACGACTTTATAATCCTTATCGAATGAGATAACAGATTCCGTTTCCGGTTTGTCGCCGGCGGTTTTGATTTTTACTTTTACTTTTACCGTAACCATGTCATTAAAGGAAGTATCTGTTGCCACGAAATCAATGTTTTCTATCGGGTTATTTGCCAGAACAGGATCGAGGAATCTTCGGGCCGACGGCCACATCAATACGCTTATGGAAAAATGTTCGGAGAAATAATTCTGCAACAGATTAATATCTTTGTTTTTAAATCCCGTACTCAGACCTTGCAGCACAAGCCGCACGCTGTCTTCGTCAAGAGTCAGTGCGGCTGCATGTTTTTCCCCTGTTTTACAGGTACAGAACAGTAACCCGAGAGTTACAGACATAAACAGTATGATCCACTTTTTCATTACAATTTTTGATTTACGATTTACGACTTTTGATTTACGATTTACGACTTTTGATTTACGATTTACGACTTTTGATTTACGATTTACGATTTACGATTTACGATTTATTGCTTACGCCTGATGTGATTACACATGCGTGCGTAAGCAAAAATCTAAAATCGTAAATCTAAAATCTAAAATAATTTACAGGTTTGCTTTCAGCAGCGGTCTGATTTCCGGCGAGGAAGGTCTTGGAGCGTCGGACGACAGGATTGTACCGTCTTTTCCTACAAGAACAAATCGCGGGATACCCGACACTTTGTACGGTTTGATTATGCCGTCGCGCGCATCGTCGCCGGCAAACAGCTGAACGCCTTTTAAATCTTCCTTAGCGAGATAATCTTTCCATTTTTGATGATCTTTGGATGCATCGGTGGAAACGCTCAGGAATACAATATTTTTATTGTTGCGGTATTCCTCTTCCAGCTTTTTGAGATGCGGAAGTTCCTGCTTACAGGGGCCGCACCATGTAGCCCAAATATCGATGTACACTAATTTGCCTTTGAAATCCGAGAGGGCTACCTGTTTACCGTCTTTGTCGGCAAACTTGAAATCCATTGCGGGACTGCCGTCTTTGGCATCGTTCAGAGCGAGTTCCAGTTCACGCATTCTGGTTTTCTGGTTTTTTGTGACGAGATATTTTCCGTACTGTTCCCTGTATTCGGCAAATCCTGCCAGCGTCTTTTTATGGGCAGCGAATTTCACCACCATTTCGCCTTTCAGAGTGTCGTTTGCGACTTTCGATATGTTTTCCATGATGGCATCGAGCGGGTTGGTGATTTTCTGATTTTCGAGACGCAGACGGTTGAAGATAATGTTCTCGATATTGTTTATTCCCGCCGGCGAATACTTCATTATTGCAGTGGTTTGCGTCAATGCGGAGATATCCATATTGCGATAGTATGCGGGAAAATCTTCTCCTTCGGGATGCGCTGTCCGCGGAGTATAGATGAAATGTATGGCAATATCCAGAAGATTGAATTTTTTGTACTCCTCAAATGCCTGATTGAAATCCCTGTTAGCGGTTACATTCTTCGGATAATCTTCCAGCGCTTTCAGTTTTTCTTCGAGCAGAGGGAAAAAGTCCACATAAGTGCTGTTTTCTTTGTCAAAATAAACTGCTTTCCACTCCAGCGGCTGGATAAAATCGTGCCATTTGGCGACCTCGCGGTTTTCGGGACTGTTATTCCCGTTCAGAGTGTAGGAATTTGCCGTTACCGTAAAATTGAGATTGTCACCCGGTTTAAGATAAAAAGCATACCGGTCTGCCGAAAGTTTCCCCGGTCCGATATAATAAAAATCGCCCTTCGACGGTCTGGTTGCGAAACAGAACGTACTGTCCTCATATATCGAAGACGAGGCTATTTCGGCCAAACTGCCGTTTACTATTTTGTAGAGATAGAGTTTTTCAGGGATACTTCTGTTCCATTTCCCCGATACTGTCGTTAATTCGCCGCTGTTCCGTACACTGTTGCAGGCGGCGAAGGCAAACAGCGCTAATCCAAACAGCGCCAAAACTGAAATCTTTTTCATATAAAAACACTTTTTATTTAATTTACAATTTATTATCATGGCATATCCAAAGTCCTGAATTGTCAGTCTCTGTACATAACAAACCGCGCGTTGCCCGTGCCCTCCCTGACAAATGCCGGAGTGGGTTCAAACTCGGGATTACCCAGTCCTATAACATTGAAAGCATACAGCTTCCATCCGCTGCTGCTGTTGGTAAGTACTGCCAGACAGTTGAACGAACCGGTCTTGTATATATTTGCAATATACGAAACCGTTTCGCCTGCGGGGAACTCTTTCAACAGTGTTTCCCTGACAGCCAAACCCGGAGCATTCCTGTGGACATTCAATCTGTTGCCGTCGGCAAAATACACGAAATTGCCGGAGTACGGAGCAGCTTTAACCGGCGCGTCGGGCATCTTGCAACCCGCGGGAATGGTGTCAAAAGCTACTCTGTCCGGATCGCTTTCCGATACTGCAACAGGATATTCATTTGAGCCGCGATAGTCTAACGTCACAAGATAATATTCTTCCTTTTCAATACTTTTCATTAACGCAAACACTTTTGGATTATTGAAATACAGGAATCCCACTCCCGGAGCAGACAGAAGATCCAGTAAAGTAGCATTCATGTCAGTGGTAGATATCTGTCCCGTTCTGAAAGGAGCAAGTTCGGGAGAGAAAGCTTCTGCGTGGTAGAATGTACGGCTTTCCAAATCAAAACCTATAGCATTGCCGTAAATGTAGTCCGTCACAAAATCTTTGTGAAAGGTATAGAATCCTACTTTTGGAGACAGTTTCCCGAAATTGTCCATCATTCCGTATATCGCCAGCGCTTTGCCGTCGTTTACTAAAAACAAATTGTCAGATCTTGCAT
>JAISPE010000085.1 GCA_031275145.1 Prevotellaceae bacterium
ATACGGACATCTATTTCGTGACCAACCAGTCGGACAAACGTGTCCAGGCCTCTCCGGTATTCCGCGTTGCCGGCAAACAGCCCGAACTCTGGAATCCGGTAACGGGCAAACACCGTCTGCTGCCTGCATACACTCAAATCGCGGAAAACGGAACGACCTCCGTGCCGGTCCGGCTGGAAGCGAACGAAAGCGTGTTTATCGTCTTCCGCAAATCTGCCGGACAGGCTGCGAAAAACGGTCTTGCCGCAAATTTCCCGGAACAGAAAGTCGTTGCGACAGTAAATTCGGCATGGACAGTGACATTCGAGTCGGATGAAATCAAACGCGGTCCCGCCGAACCCGTCATATTCGAAAAGCTGACGGACTGGTCGAAACATTCCGACGAACGTATCAGATACTTTTCCGGCACGGCAGTCTACAAAACATCGTTCGACCTCGAACGGAAGCCTGACGGAGAACTGTATCTCGACCTCGGCAAAGTCGTGGCAATGGCCAGGGTCAAAGTCAACGGCAAATACGCCGGCGGAGTATGGACACCTCCATACCGTACGGATATCGCGCCGTTTGTCCAATCCGGCAAAAACGAACTTGAAATCGAAGTCGTAAGCACATGGGCAAACCGCATCATCGGCGACCGCAAACTTCCCGCCGAACAGCGGAAACTCCATATCAGCCGCGGTCCCGACGGCGATCTGTTCGAGTCGGGATTGCTCGGACCGGTACAGTTGATAACGGAAAATTCTTAAAAATTTTGTGATGAAAAAAAATCATACAATAATGTTTAACTTAATAATATAATTTAATATGGCCCGTTTAATATATAGACAGGATTCTACAGCGTTACATATACGCTTGACACGCCGTCATATCCGTTTGTGCGGACAGGTAAAAGGCGGCGCTTTGTACGCTCAGGCTATACAGCCTAAGTTAGATAAGCTTCTTCAAAAAACACAGGCTCTGTCTGCGGCGGAAGAGATTGCCGAAAATTCGTACGACGACCTTATTCTCAAAGATGCGGAACTTGATGACGGTGTCCGTACTCTCTTTGAGCGGTCACGTCAGTACGACCGCGAAAACAGAAGCAACGTATCCGTATTACTGTTTCCCGATTTGACTTTTTCGGATATTGTCAATATGCCATATTCCGAAGAGCTGAAGAAGGTTAGCAGTCTGACTCAAAAACTGGAGACTCTGGAAGCGTCTCATGAACTCCGTCCTCTTGCTGGCACACTGCAACAAAAGATCGACGGTGTAAACGCAGTTTTAGATGCCCGTACACAGGCTGCCGACGCCATTCGCAGATGTAAGATCGATGAAGAACTTGCTAAAAACGAGGTTAGAGTACAGTACGAAGCGAATTATCTGGACGCAAGAAAAACGCTGGGCAGACAGACAGCCGAGTCACTGTTCCCAAAGTTTGCAAAACGAAGAGTTAAAACGGAAAAAGAGGATATAAATCCTGAAACGGAAGAATAAAATCCTTCGAAAGTTGCCCTGAAAAAATTATGACGCTACAAAAAAACGTTCATGTAGCGTCATAATTTTGTATGGCATGCCGTGAAAGCTTTGGTAGCATCCCATAATTTTGTATGAGACCGCACCAAAGCGTTCCCGTACTCCCATAAATATTTTTGTATGTACGGAAATGAAAAGTTTGCACCTCAAAATATTTTATGAGCATGCACTAAAGGTTTTTTGTAGTCCCATAATTTTTTATGACACCGCACCGACGCTTTAGTGCAGTGAAATAATTTTTTATAGGCCACTTCCAACGCTTTAGTGCAGCGAAATAATTTTTTCAAGGCTCTTTCCGACGCTTTGGATGAGTGAATAAATTTTTTCAAGGCTCTTTCCGACGCTGTGAATGAGTGAATAAATTCTTTCAAGGCTCTTTCCAACGCTTTGGACGAGTGAAATAATTCTCCGATTATGAGTTTTTGTCCGCATACTGCATGAATTTATTTGTCATTGAGAAAAATAAAACCGCAAAAGTTTCCAACAGAAAAGGGATAGTTTGCGAAATTTGATTAAAAATACTGGAAAATTTAATAAAATAACACCGTTAATATAGGAGATTTAAACATGATTTGGATTGTCAATGCGGAAATAACAGGAGATTATCAGGTTAAAGTAAAATTCAACGATGGATTAAGCGGTATCATTGATTTCAAAAAAATATTGAAAAAAGACAGTAGACTTGTTGTTAGAGAATTATTGGATATAAATAACAGTTTCTCCTGCAGGGCAGGGTGTTCAAACGTAGACAAAAAACCTCATTTCCACCTAATTCAAAACAACAGACCAACCTCAGTAGCAATAATGTAACACACACAAATCAACCTCATTACCCCATTAAACCGAACCGGATGCCGTCGATTTAACGGGGTAATGAGGTCTGAGGTGTAAAGGATATTGCGAAAAGCGTCATTGCGAGGAGCGCAGCGACGAAGCAATCCAGAAATACACGACTTTCCGGATTGCTTCGTCGCTGCGCTCCTTACAATGACGCTTTTTGCAAGCGACATGTTAAGACCTTCGTATAACACCGAAGGTGTTAAATATGAAACTTCAGTTTCGGTACGAAACGGTTATTCGCAATGACGACGGGGCGGAAAACAGTTTTCTGCAAAAAAAACTCACAATTCTCACCCGTTTGATGTAAATGGATATGGATGCATTGACTTCGTCGAACTAAAGTTTCCTAACGGAATGCAATGAACTGCAACCTTTTTCTTAAATTGATGACATTGTGCTTTCGCTTACGGCAGGGATACATGCGGGACTTACGGATATGAGGTAAAAAAGGAATAATTGATACTGTCATAATAATCT
>JAISPE010000127.1 GCA_031275145.1 Prevotellaceae bacterium
ATAGCGCTTCAAAATAAGATTTAGCCAATTATCAACCGTTATTCGGTTATATCATAAAAAAGCCTACCTTTGCAAGCGGAAATTTATTGTTGGGCTTTTAAACTATTTGATATAATAGAATCTAAGTAACAAAATTGATAAATATAAGGATATGAGTAAATATAAAAAAGGATGGTTTTTTATTATAATGTTATTTTTCCCGCTTATCGCACTTGCCGACGAATTTGTCATCGAAGCGCCTACCATTGTTGCGATTAACGAGAGATTTCAAATTGCATACACACTCTCGTATTCCCCCGATAAAAACAGTAAGAAGACTTATGCCGAGTTTGTTGCGCCTGCATCGTTCCCCGACTTTAAGATTATTGCCGGTCCGGTAGGAGCCATGTCAACCAATATCAGCATAATAAACGGCGCTCAGAATGTTGCCGAAACCAGAATATTCACATATACCGTGACAGTGGATAAAGAAGGAGTGTTCGATATTCCCGTAGCGGAGATTAAATTCAGCAACGGAGAAACGATGAAATCGGTAAAAAAATCTGTTGAAGTCATAAAAGAACATTCCAGTACAAGTTCAAATTCTCAGCAGCAGACACCTAATTCGGATAACATCAATCCCGACGACTTGTTTGTCAGGATGGAATTTAACCGGCAGTCGGCATATAAAGGAGAGCCACTGATACTTTCGGTAAAACTGTACTGGCGACCCAGCGTTCCTGTTTCCAAATTAACCAAATTCAACATGCCTACACTTGCAGGCTTTGATTTTCAGGAATTACAGGTTCCCGCAAATGAATCAAATCCGTATCAGCAAAAATACAACAACAAGATTTATAACTCAGTCACCTTAGCTCGATTGATTCTGCATCCTTTACGGGCGGGAGAAATACGGCTTGACCCCATAGAAACAGGTGTTTCGATACAAATACCCGTCACCCGGTCGGCGCGCGATCAGTTCGATATTTTCTTCGGCCCGCAATATAAAACCGTGGTCAAGCAGCTAAAATCCAAACCTGTAACCTTAAGCATAAAAGATTTTCCGACAGGAGCTCCGTCTTCCTTCAACGGCGCTACAGGCAACTTTACGCTCACATCCAAAGTTGATAAGGATAAGATCACAGCAAATCAGGCAATCACATACTCTGTTACGGTATCGGGTACGGGTAATTTCAAACAGGTCAATCCCCCTTCGATACCGTTCCCCGATAAATTTGACAAATACGACCCGAAAACAGTGGAAAATGTCAAGATAACCGAAGCAGGAGGTACGGGGACTAAAAAATTTGATTATGTGATTATTCCCAGAAACGGAGGCGAATACGAGCTTCCGGCGGTGGAATTTTCGTATTTCGACACACGTAAAGGAAGCTATGTTACCCTAACATCGAATCCCATACATCTGGAAGTGGAAAAAGACCCCTCCGGCGGAACAAATATCCAGCCAATAACCTCGATGCCAATGGTTACAGGGAAAAAAGTCGAACATCTGGGCAACGATATTGTCTTTATCAGGACAACTCCGCTGGCAGCGCTTAAACCGGGCGGATATGTTTTCTTCGCTTCACAGGATTTCTGGCTGATATTTGCTGCTATAATATTGCTTTTCATCGCAATATACCTGGCAGTCCGTAAAACGAGAAAAGATAAGCAGAACGTGGCGCTGATGCGCAACCGGAAAGCTAACAAGGTTGCAATAAGCCGTTTAAAACAGGCGGCAAAACTTCTCAAATCCGACGACCGTGTCGGGTTTTACGAAGAAGTTGCGAGAGCTGTATGGGGATATGTAAGCGACAAGCTGAATATGCAGGGATCTGAATTTTCGAGAGATAAGGTTCAGGAAAAATTAGCGTCGCAAAATGTCCCGCAGGAAAATATCGACATGCTGATTGCAGTCATGGAAGACTGCGAATATGCACGTTACGCCCCGGGAAGCAATCATGAAGGTATGGAAAACATGTACAGCGAGGCAGTTAAAGCAATCAGTAAACTCGAAAACCTGAAATAAGCGTAATGTATCTCAAATCCCTCAGCGTTTCGAATTTCAAAAACATAGAACAGCTGGATATCGACTGTTCTCCGGTATTGAACTGTTTTATAGGGAATAATGGCGAAGGCAAAACCAATTTGCTCGACGGGATATACTATTTATCCATGTGTAAAAGCAAATTTGTTTCGAGCGATTATCTGAACATACGCGACAGTGAAGATTATTTCATGCTGAAAGCCCGGTATTTCAGGAAAGACGACGAGGAAAGTGTTTCCTGCGGGATTAAACGCAACGGTAAAAAATCGTTTAAATACAATTCCAAAGAATACAAAAAACTGTCGGAACATATCGGGATTATTCCTCTGGTATTTATCACCCCTTCCGATACTTCGCTGATAAACAGCGGCAGCGAAGAACGGCGAAAATTTCTCAACACAGTTATCTCTCAGACCGACAGACTGTACCTCAACGCATTAATCCGCTATAACAATGTTCTGGCAAATCGAAATAAAATGCTGAAATACAAAATCCCGGATATTGATTTCAGTTTTATTGACACTTTAGACGAGCAAATGTCGGTGTACGGACAGATGATTTACGAAAAAAGAAAAGCCATGCTGGAATCGTTCATGCCTGTATTTCAGGAAATATACAATGCCGTATCGGGGGGAAAAGAGACTGTTGAACTCTCGTACCGTTCCGATTTGGAAAAAGGAGAACTCAAATCGCTGTTAAATGCCAGTCTGGAAAGAGACTGCGCCTTACAGTACACCTCCGCAGGAATACATCGCGACGACCTGATTATGTGTATCAACGGCCGGACATTGAAAAATTCGGGCTCGCAGGGCCAGCAGAAAACTTTCATTATCGCAATGATGATGACACAGTTCCACATCATCAAACAGCATGCCGGAATCTCTCCCATACTCCTGCTCGACGATATTTTCGACAAGTTAGATATCGAAAGAGTAGAACGGCTGATTTCATTCGTAACAGGAAACGGATTCGGACAGATATTCCTGACCGACAGCAATAAAAGCCGTCTCGATACTTTGCTGGAAAAGACGGAAACAGACTACAAACTGTTCAAAATGAACTCCGGAAATGTCAAACTCATAAAGTCCCGCGAAAATGAAACGGAATAAACCTGTCGTAATCGGCAATTTAATGTCTTTGTTCTTAAAGGAATCCGGTCTTGAAAAAGGATACCGCGACTATCAGTTGCTGAAACTGTGGGACGAAATACTTGGCGTCACAATATCGAAGGCAACACTGAACAAAAAACTCGAAGGCAAAAAGTTATACGTATATTTATCTTCGTCGGTCGTACGCGACGAATTGTACATGATGCGCTCGGCGATAATCAGGGAATTTAATTGCCGGGCAGGTGAAATTATTGTCGAAGAACTTATACTTAAATAAATTGCCCGAAACGAATTATTTTGTATAGAGCTGCCATTTTTAATGACCGGCACTTCGCTCGGCGCAGTCTCCACACTTCGTGTTAAAAGCAAAGCTCCGCGGGCAGCAAGGGTAAAATCGCTGTTTGTATTTTTGGTTATATCTGTCACAAAAAATCAAAATGTTACTGATATTCTCTTTTTTTCTATATCAACACTCAAAATTTTTACCTGAATCTGTTCTTTCTGTTTGAAATCAGTCAGATTTTTGTTATGTTTTGTAATTTCTGATTTGTGTAATAGAGCATAATAACCGTCATCCAAAGTTATGAATAATCCATAATCGGTAATTTTTTTGATTGTCCCCGTATGAATTGAATTTAAAATATAGGAATCAATACTCGGTTTTGTTGCTTTTGCGTTGTTCTTTTCCTTTAATGGAAGTATGGAAAAACTAATGCGCTGCTTTTTAATATCTATTGACGAAATATATAAATCGATATCTTCACACTTATAAGAATAATTTTTGTAAACAGGCATGTTAAAATCTGATATTTTTTTACCTGCACGTTGAATTTCACTTATATGAAGTAATCCTTTAAAATTGCCCATATTTACAAAAATTCCAAAATCGGCCTTACCCACAATTTTGCACTTCACAGTCTGTCCTTTTAATCCTAAATGTTCAATTAAATGAATTTGACTGTTTTTAACTGCTATAAAATTATTTTTCATTATTCCAATTTCTTCATAATCACAGCGGGCTCCGAGGCAAAAAAAATGAAAATGCCAAATAATCCCGGATTCTGATGAATGATCTCAAAGCATCAGATTAGATATTTTTAGTGACAAAATGTCAGTCATGGGAATGAGCTATAAATACAGAAAAACTCCGGAATCAAATGCTTTGCGCCCTTATGCTCCTTTGCGGTTAATTTTTACCGCAAAGGAGCAAAGGGCGCAATGACATCCGCATGTTGAGATACAGCGGGCTTTGTGAAAAAAGAGTTACAACAGTTCGATACTTCGTTTTACAAACTTGTCGAGTTCCGCGCCCGTCAGTCTGTTATTTGCGAGCAAAGCCAGATCGAACAGCTGTTTGGCCAGTTTATTTTGTTTACCGTATTCGGTCAGAATATCTTCTTTTTCTTTTTTCGCTCCGTCCAGTGATTTCCTTGCTGTTTCGAGTTCATCTTTCAGGGATTGCGGGATTTCGTCAGCCTTTTTATCCTTTTGTTGCGCCTCCAATTCATCGAGGGAGGCTTGAATACGGGATATATTTTCCTCTGCGGGACTGATTTTTTCCGCAAGGTCTTTTTCGAGTTTATCGTTGATTGACAGGACCAGAGGATGGTTTGTATTTATCACCACATTCAACATATCGCCCATTTTCCCGTAGAACGAATACCCTCCGCCGCTTATAGCCGACATATCTTTCATTCGCCTCATAAACTCGTTTTGGGTGATTGTTACCGGAGCGTCGTTTTCGTCTAAAGGTTCGAAAGTTACGAAATATTTTTCTTCTCCGTCGGGACTGTTGGCTTCGAAAACCGGACGAAGCAAGTCCGTCTGACTGTTTGTCAGTTTCGATTCCCTGACAACATCCTTTTCAATCAGTTTTTCGATAACGTCGGCGTCTACGCGAACGAAACGCGAATCTTTCCACGATTCTTCCATCTTATTGATGAAGTGAGCATCCAAGTGCCCGTCAAGCAAGAGGACATCGTATCCTTTGGCTTTTGCGGCATTGATAAAACTGTATTGTGCGTTGATGTCCGAAGCGTACAGATAAACAAGATTCTTGTTTTTATCGGTCTGTTCCGGCTCGATTAATTTTTTATACTCACTGAAAGTGAAATATTTGTTATCGGTATTTTTGAAAAGATAGAATTTTTCGGCTTTTTCGAAAAACTTCTCGTCCGTCACCATTCCGTATTCTATAAACAGTTTCAAATCATCCCATTTGCTTTCAAATTTAGGTCTGTCGGTCTTGAATATATCCTGAAGACGGTCGGAAACTTTTTTCGTGATATGACCCGATATTTTCTTCACATTTGCATCGCTTTGCAGATAGCTGCGCGACACGTTGAGCGGAATATCGGGAGAATCCAGTACTCCATGCAGCAGAGTAAGGAAATCGGGAACAATACCCTCTACCGAATCCGTGACAAATACCTGATTCGAATATAACTGGATTTTGTTCTTCTGAAAATCGATATTGCTTTTTATTTTAGGGAAATACAGGATTCCGGTAAGGTTAAACGGATAATCGACGTTCAGGTGAATGTAGAACAGGGGGTCTTCGCTTGCCGGATACAAATCCCTGTAAAAGTCCATATAATCTTCGTCTTTCAGTTCGGAAGGAGTACGTGTCCACAGAGGGTTGGTTTCGTTGATAACCAAATCTTTGTCCGTATCGACGTATTTACCGTCTTTCCATTCCTGTTCTTTTCCGAAGATTATGGGTACAGGCAGGAACTTGCAGTATTTGTTCAGCAGTCCCTTGATTCTCTCTTCCGAGAGAAATTCCTCATTATCATCCGATATATGGAGGATAATGTCTGTCCCCCGTTCGGTTTTATCGGCTTCTTCCGTAGTGTATTCCGGCGAACCGTCGCATGTCCAGCGAACGGCAGGAGCTTCGTCTCTATACGATTTTGTTATAATCTCCACCTCGTCGGCAACCATAAACGAAGAATAAAATCCCAGTCCGAAATGCCCGATAATATTGGTTTTATCCTTGTATTTTTTCAAAAATTCTTCAGCGCCCGAAAAAGCTATCTGGTTGATATATTTTTCGATTTCTTCCTCCGTCATACCGATACCGTTATCGGATACCGTCAGAGTCTTTTTCTTCGTATCCAAAGAAATTTTGACGGATAATTCCCCCGTATCGCCTTTAAACTCACCCAGCGAAGAGAGGGCTTTGAGTTTTTTTGTCGCATCTATCGCATTCGACACAAGTTCCCTGAGAAATATCTCATGGTCGGAATATAAGAACTTTTTGATAATCGGAAAAATGTTTTCCGTTGTAACACCAATTTTGCCTTTCATATATCTATATCTAAAAACATTTATAATTACAATTTTTGCCGAGACGACAATCAAAGTATGTGCCAAAACGAAAAGACTGACAAAATGACAGAATCCCCTTTTTTGACAGA
>JAISPE010000139.1 GCA_031275145.1 Prevotellaceae bacterium
CTGAAATATTCTTCGGATGATGTATCCAGTCCCGAAAAATCCAGATTCAAAACCATGTAGGTATTGTGTTTCGGCGTCGGATGTTTTCCGATATACAGGTCGCCGAACAGCTGGTCGAATTTGTCCGCCTGACCGATGTCATAATAATGGGACAGCATTGAAAAAAACAGACTCTTTCCGAACTTGCGCGGACGGATGAAAAACAGATTGTGGTTATCCTCGTTTTCCAGCAGTTCGATAAACCGTGTCTTGTCTATATAGACGTAATTTTCTGTTCTGACACTTTCGAAATTTGAATTGCCGTAAGGTAGCCGTTTCGCTTTTTTTGTTTCCATAAATGTTATTATTAGTTATTAAACCTCCTCCATTTCGTACCGGTCTTTTCCGATGAAAATCAGGGACAGATACCTGACGTCGCTGCGACCGGCAAATAAAGGCGTTTCCCGGTATCTGTTTAGCTGAATACGCGCTTCTTCGCGTTTTTCTTTCAGGATGTTTTTTTTGTCGTCGGCATCTTCTTTCCTGACGTACTTGATTTCCCATACCCATTCGTACGGAATGTCGGGCAGCAGATGGCTGCGCTGCATGTATATATCCGTATATCCCCGGCTTACTTCCAGTTCGGTGACGGTTATATACATCCTGCTTTGAAACAGTCCGGTCAAAAGTATGATTTTTATATACTTTTCATTAAAATTCCGCATATCGCGGTTGGAGAGCCTGCATAATATGTTTTGACTGATGTAGTCAAGATAGGGTTTCGGGTCGCCCCCGTATGCAAGAGTGCTGACGGTATCCAGCTGATGCATCAGATCTGTCATTACGTCTTTATTTCTGTCTTTTGTAAGTTGCAGGACATAATCCCAGTAAACAGTGCGTATTGAATAGTTCGGAATTTTCAGATATGTTTTTCCGTTTTCGTAACGGTCGACGGTAAGCAGTCCGAGATAAAACAGCAGGGATACAAAATATTCACTGTCATGCATTTTATCTATCGAAAATCTTGGTATTATTTCCGAAAAAACAGAGCTGTCCTGAGCAATTTTAATCAGCTGTTCACAGTTTCTGTCATTCTGTATCAGGTTGCGTAAACGCCCGTAATCCGTTTTCAGGTTGTCGTCGATGATATTTCCAGTCAGTTTCCGGTATCTCAATATTTGCGAAAACAGATAAAGCATCATTGACGGATTGTATACCCGGTGTTCGCCGTCTTTGTGAAAAAGATATCCGTTGTAAAACAGTTCCATATCAATATTAATCATACCGGAGACAACTCCCGTTTCTTCCATCAGCGTGTTCACTTCATCATGTGTAAATCCCAGCATTTCATTATACATCGGCTCAAGCGACAGATTATTGGAAATATTGAATCCGCTTGTAACATCGTCAAGCATTACCGGCGTAATTCCGGTTAGGATAATACGGTCGATTACCGTTTTGCTTCCTTCTTTCAATGTTTCGTAGAAATCGCGTATGACTCCGTTTGCTCTCACAATATGACGGTAAACATTATCGCCGGCGTATGTTCCCATAGCAATCAAATCGTTGGCGAAATGGTCATATTCGTCAATAATGATGAAGATTTTTTTTCCGGCGGATTCCGCCGCATTGAAGGCTTTCCGCAATGCTCCAGTGCCCGGCTGTTCGGTGTTTATCTGTTCACTGTATATATCCCCGTCAGGAAACAAATGTTTATACCGGTTTAAAAAACCGCGCACATTATCCTGTATCTTGCCGGACAGAGAATCCCTGAAATATTCTTCGGATGATGTATCCAGTCCTGAAAAATCCAGATTCAAAACCATGTAGGTATTGTGTTTCGGTGTCGGATGTTTTCCGATATACAGGTCGCCGAACAGCTGTTCGAATTTATCCGCCTGACCGATGTCATAATAATGGGACAGCATTGAAAAAAACAGACTTTTTCCGAACTTGCGCGGACGGATGAAAAACAGATTCTTGTTATTCTCCTGTTCCAGCAGTTCGATAAATCGAGTTTTGTCTATATAAACGTAATTTTCTGTTCTGATACTTTCAAAATTTGAATTGCCGTAAGGTAGACGTTTTGCTTTTTTTGTTTCCATAACATTTGATTTCTAAAAATAATTCAATTCTAAACTATCAGGGCTACGGCATATACGGCGATACCTTCTTCCTGTCCGACGAACCCTAATTTTTCTGTGGTTGTGGCTTTTATCGAGACATTTCCTGCCGGGATACCCATTATGTCCGACAGTACCTTGCGGATTTCCGGGATATAATCCTTTATTTTCGGCTTTTGCAGACATACGGTAATATCTGCGTTTCCGACAGTGTAATTTTCCTTTTTCAGCAGTGCGACGACGTTCGACAGCAGGATTTTACTGTCTATTCCTCTGTACGATTCGGAAGTATCCGGGAAATGTACGCCGATGTCGCCCAGCGCCGCAGCGCCGAGCAGGGCGTCGCATAATGCGTGGATTAAAGTATCGCCGTCAGAATGTGCAATACACCCTTTATAGTGGTCAATCTTTATTCCTCCAAGCCAGAAATCGTAACCTTCCGACAGTACGTGAACATCATAGCCGAATCCTATCCGTGGAATCATTTAGCGGATTTTTTAGTCTGTTTGACTGTTTTACCTGTCTTTGACGTCTTTGCTTTCGTATCTGCGGATTTTGCAGTTTTTGCAGGCGAATCCTTCTTTTCAACAGATTTTGCAGCTCTCTGTTGTGTCGTTCCGGATTTCGTGATTCTCGACGCTTTCGGTTTTACCCGGGCTTTCCCGGGCAAAATATGTTCGAGCAGTGAAATATGGTATTCACTGTCTTTATTTTCGGCGATATATTCGAGCAGCCTTTTATTTTTTGTTTTTTCATCCATTTCCAGATAGCTGTTTACCTGGTTTATAAAATCGCTTAACACGTTCATATAATTAATGTAAGCGTCGTAAGGCGATGGATACGGATTGAAATATTTGTGAACATTCCCGTCGGAAAACCATTTCGTACACATATAGTAAAAATGATCGCTGCTCTGGAGTTTCAGCCATGTGTCGATCAGCGTGGGGTCGGATATGTTCCTCAATTTTTCCGACAGAGAATAAAGCGTATCGAATGCATCATCCTGTAATTCATTGCCGAGCCATGCGCTGAGGTCGCGTTCCTCGTCAGCCCACGATATGGCGTACGGAACGTGGATTGCGGCTACGGGCTGATGTTTGTCGTATATTTCCGAAGGTGTCAGAAACTCGAAATCCGTTGAGGCAAAGACCTGTTTCGGAAGATTCCGCATAAACTCGAATATCCCCGACGAAACGCGCTGATGTTCGCCGAACGTTTCGTAATCCATAAAAAGGTTTACGATTTCTTCCTTTTCATCGACAGCGTTCAGCCACGAAACGTATTTTTCCGAAGTGACAGGCCATTCCGCCCAGCTCTTGTTTGAAAAACGGAAAGAGATGTCGTCGCTCAGCCGGAAATTGCGCAGCAATACCTTTAATTTGGGATTGACGGCGTTGGTATAGACATAATTCGGGCTTTTCCATCCGAGAATATGACGCGCTCCTTCTGTCAGCATGGTTTTGTAGCCAAGTTTTGCGACCTGAGCGCCGATTGCATCCGAATAAATCAGTTCCGTCAGGCGGAAAGCGCCCGGAGTATATCCGAAATATTTCTTTATCAAAGCGCTGTGGAACTCGACCTGACGCTGAAATTCCTGTTCGTCTTTCATCACAGCCAGACTGTGAGCCGAGGTTTCCGTTAGAAACTCGACACAGCCGGTGTCGGCGAGGCGTTTGAAACTGTCAAGCACATCGGGAGCGTACAGGGCGAACTGTTCTATTGCCGAACCGGTTATGGAAAATGATACTTTGAATTTTTTGCCATATTCTTTTATCAGTCCAAGCAAAAGCCTGTTCATGGGCAAATAGCAGCGGTCGGCGACTTTCTTCATTATGGAACGGTTGTTGAACTCGTCGAAATAGTAATGGTTTTCGCCAATATCGAAGAAACGGTAACGTCTCAGCCTGAAAGGCTGGTGTACTTGAAAATATAAGCATACTGTCTTTTTCATATCTGTAATTATCTAATAGTTGGAACTCTTTTAATTGTTTTCTTTCCGGGAGACTGTTCGTACAGCTCAATCAAATGAGCGATGTACAGGACTGCGGCGACACTCCATGCCTGCGATATTGCGCCGCAAGGCTCGTGCGGAGGATCGCCGGTGTACATTTCGGGGATGGCACAGATGCATCGCGCCGTCATATCCTGCTCGAAATTAGACATTATACGCTTTGCATCGGGGATAAACGACTTGCCATGCAGGTTGAATTTAGCCTCGGCATAGTGCGCAAGCAGCCAAACCCATACCGTACCCTGATGAAATGCCGAATCGCGTTCGTGCGCCGAACCTTCGCAACGGCCTTTGTACGCGGGGTTTTTAGGCGACAGGGTTCTCAGTCCTTTTGGCGTCAGCAGGTCGTATTCGACAGCGGTCAGTATGTCTTCCTTTGTTTCGTCACTGACGGGGCTGTACGGGAGTGAGGTAGCGATGATTTCGTTCGGGCGTATCCGCTGGTTCTGTCCGTCAACCCCGACATAATCAGCCAGATGATTCTTTTCCGGCATCCAGAATATTTTCATGAAACTGTCTTCGATCAGTGCGGGAAGATGTTCCCATTTCTTCACGAAATCCGTATCGCCGTACTGTCTCGCAAGTTTTAAAGTATAGCATATTGCATTATACCACAGAGCGTTTACTTCGACGGTGTATCCGTAGCGGGGAGTAACCGGAACGTTATCGACCAGGGCGTTCATCCACGTTTTTGGTACCCCGCGTTCTTCGGCCCATATCAGACCGTTTTCGTGCATCAGTATTCCTTCATTGACACCGTTCCGGCAGGCGTCGAGAATGGTTTTCATTTTTTTGCCGTATGATTTCCAGACGGTATCCGTCTCTCCGGTAATGCTTTCGTACTTCTGTATCGCCCAGAAATACCAGAGAGGCGTATCGACGGCATTATAATTATAAACCGAATCAGGGGTATCGACGGCGTCGGGGAACAGGCCGTCTTTCAGTTTGGCTGACATGGAGTCGAGTACCGACCTGTATGTCTTTGTATCCCTGCACAGGAGACCCGGCAGCGACAGGAACGTGTCGCGGCTGCGGCAACCGTACCAGTGATAGCCCGACACGATTTCGACGCCATGTTTACGCTTCATGATAAACTGGCTTGCCGTATTTTGCAGACAGTTCATGAACGAATCTTTCGGGGGACGGCGCGTCATCTCCATATTGAATTTGCGGGTGAGCGACAGGGGACTGACTTCGGTCAGCGATGCCGAAAAGATTATACTTTCGCCTTTTTTCAGAGGCATCTCGAAATATCCGGGCGAAAACAAATCTTCCTGATATTCATATCCCCGTTTCTTTTCTTCCATGTATTCGACATTATAGTACCAGTCGGGGATGGCGACAAATTCGCTGCGTTTGCTTGTTTGCATGTTCAGAGAAGGATATCCCGCATACAGCCTCGAAACTATGCCGTTAGGGATAAATTTCAGCTGAGTGTTCGCGTACAGACTGGCTTTGCTGAGTTTGTGAATACTCCTGTATGCCAGCATCGGTTTGAGACGTAACAGGGTCGGCGAATGTGCGTCGAGCAGTGTGTACCGAAGCAGAATCTGTTCTTTATTGTGAACGACGATCAGTTCTTTTTTCAGGATAACTCCTCCGACTCTGTATGTCAGCGAGGGGGTCGGCTCAAATTCGAAATCCACAATGTACTTGTGTCCCCGCGGCTCATAAATATTCGGATATTTATGGATTGCGAGGTTGAACGCCTGTTCGTGCTGCACGATCGTCTCGTCGAGGGATGAGAGCAGAACGTGTTTCTCGCCGCCGAACTCTTCTATCGGACAGATAAACCAGCCATGATATTTCCGCGTGTTACATCCTACAATTGTTGTACTTGTATATCCTCCCGCCCTGTTGGTGTTCAACAGCTCAAGAGACAGTGAATATTCAAGATTCACCAGTTCACTTTTATCAAAATTCAGGTAGCCCATAATCAAAAATATTTTTTTTTACTTTTATACTCTACAAAAACCGCATTATACATAATAACATTTTTTCGTCGAAGTTGTTGGACTTTTTTTGAAGAAAAACGTATTCGCCTGAATATCCATGTCTTCCGTGTCCGACAAACTTTAAATCCGAGCATAAAGGTAGTAATAAAACATTATTTTACAAAAAATATGCCGTTATCCGCCGTTATCCGTTATCACATATAAGCGGATTAATCATACATTCCTGTAAAACCGGAAGAAAAAGCGGTTTTGTACAAGTATCCGCACTGCCCTGCGACCTGTATGAAATATAAAGTACGGCTGGCGCAGCCATACCTCATATCTCACTCCTCTTTTTCCGTTTTCCCGACAAAAGAAAAGGTATTGATTATTCCCAAAACCCTGCGGACATAATCCCGTTTGTCGAAACGCGGGGCATAGACATAGCCTTCGACAGTAATTATACGCCGTTTATTTTCATCGATATATGAACGGCTTACAAAGGGGCCGCCCATGTAATCGTTGACAAGTTCCCAGAGACCTCTTAGTTCGCCATACTGTAATCCTTTGAATTTCTTTATTTCCAGTTCAGGCATAATAAGTTTTGTTGTTGTCATCCAGCTGCTGTCTCTTGCTCCGTGAACTTTTTCTTTAAGGATAGAATCTCTTTTATTTACCAGATACTTGAGAGTAAACGTACTGTCATCGACAAAAGGATACGAATATACGAAAACGCCGATACTGTTATGGTTTGACTGGGTTTCGAGCCACATAAAACCGGCGTCATTTCTCATTACCGTATAATAGCCCGACGGCACGTGTAAATCAACGTCAAACCGGTCTCTTATCTTGCGGTTTATCATTGTATCGGAATATTCCTTCACGTTTTTCGACTGGCGTTCCAGTTCGGCCTGTTCGTAAAGATTTATCATACTTTCGCTTTTCTCGTTCAATATTTTAGCGACAGACGAAATATCGGGCCCTATTGCATTAAGCACCAGCTGCGGAGTAGCCCAGAGGTCGTGACTTACGGTCAATTTTGTTTCCGTCAATTCTTTAGAGATACTTATCAGCAGAATATTCCTGTGCTTTTGCATTATCGGCAGAAAAGACGAATTTGCCACAGGAATCAGCGTGTAAAATTTTTCCGGACTTGTCAGTCCCGGATAAGGTTTCTCGAATATCGAGCGGACAGTGTCGCCGACTTCCGAATCCCAATAACTGTTATCGATGATAACCAGCAATTCCCCGATTTTACCCGTTGCGCCCGGCTTGGGAATATTAGCGTTGTCTCCGCATGAAACAACAGATATTAAGGCAAATGCAATGAATAATGTACATAATAACCTTTTCATACTCTAAAAAATTTAACAATACAAACTAATTTAATATATGCCTGACAATATCGTTTCCAATTGCATAAATCATTATGAACAACAATATTATCATACCTGCTACCTGTGCGTAAGTAAGAAACTTATCGCTCGGTTTACGTCCTGTAATCACTTCGTACAATAAAAACATAACGTGTCCTCCGTCAAGCGCCGGTATTGGCAATAAATTCAATACCGCAAGCATAATTGATAACAGCGCTGTTATATCGCAAAATCTGTGCCAGTCCCACTGCGCCGAGTAAATATTTCCTATCGAAATGAAACTTCCAACCTGTTTATACGTTTTGGATTTCGGGGTAGCCATCAGACGCAACTCGCATAACTGGTCGTACAGCCGTGTTTTAGCTTTCTTCAAACCGGCAGGAAATGCCTGCAAAAGACTGTAATTTTTTTTCTCATAATTGAAAAATTCTCTCATATCGGTTTTCAGTTCCACGCCGATCAGTCCACTGTCGTTTACCCGTACGGGAATATCTACCTGTATATTGCCTCTGAGGACTTTAAGTTCGATTGTCTGACCTTTGTTTTTCGAGAAGATATTTTTTATTTCCCTGATATTGTCAGTCATAACTCCTGCCACACCGATAACTTTGTCGCCGGCAGCCAGTCCCGAAAATTTATTGACAGACGAATCGGGGATACTGTTTACCACAAACGGGATATAAGGCTCTATGAAATTGTTTTTGACCATATACGGAATGTAGGTGTAATAGTCGGGAGAGATGTTTACCACTTTGTCGCCTCTTTGCAGGCTTATGTCCATCTCTCTGTAAAGCACCATTCTTCTGTATATGTCGAAAAATGATTCGACAGGTTTTCCATTGACGGCAAGCACCCTGTCTCCATCGCGAAAGCCCATTTCGATGGCTGTCGAGTCGCATAAAATACCGTATTTTACTTCTTCGTTGGCAAGATATTCTTCGCCCCAGTATGCAAGCATCCCCGCATAGATGAAAACGGCAAGTATAACGTTGAACAGTACGCCTCCCAGCATGATCAGCAGCCTTTGATAAGCGGGTTTACTTCTAAATTCCCACGATTGAGGTTCGCTTTTCAACATTTCGGTGTCCATTGATTCGTCAATCATTCCGGCGATTTTGCAGTATCCGCCAAGCGGCAGCCAGCCTATGCCGTATTCCGTGTCCGAATTTCGAGGTTTATACTTGAACAGGGCAAATTTGATGTCGAAAAACAGATAAAATTTCTCGACCCGTACCTTGAACATGCGGGCGAAAATGAAGTGTCCGAACTCGTGTATTAATATTAAAATCGACAATGACAGAATAAGTTGTGAAGCTTTAATAAGGATTTCCATTTCTTTTTTACTTAAACATTTTTATAATTTTACAGGGTGCAAATTTATATGATTAAAATCATTTCTCAGCATATTACCGGTAAATTAATTTGATATCTTTGTGTAACAGCATAATTTAAAGAGTATTCTGGCGCCAACATTTGCGTCCCATTCGCCGGAAATTGAAGGAGAAACTTCGTTCAAATCGAATCCGGCAATACGTCTTCCCGAAAAAACCACCTGTTTTATCAGATATATTGCCTGCTCAAACTCCAGACCTCCCGGAACAGGCGTCCCCGTACCCGGACAGAGATACGGACGTAACCCGTCGATATCAAAACTGATATACACGTTGCCGGGTAAATGCGAAATTATTTCATCGCACTGATTTTTCCACGTCTCGCCTTCATACTGTCTGTCCTTGAGATAACTGTCGTAAAATGTCACGATTTTGCCGTTGCTGCGGGACAGGTTTTCTTCTTCCTCGCAAAAATCCCTTACGGCAACCTGCACTAACTTCGATATTCCGCTCAACTCGTTAATAACATTATACATTATCGAAGCATGGGAGTATGTAAAACCTTCGTAAGCGCGACGCAAGTCCGCATGTGCGTCGATATGTAAAATTCCCGTACCGGGATATTTTTCGGATACGGCTCTTATTAATCCGAACGGTACGCTGTGTTCTCCTCCCACGACTCCGGCGATTTTCCCTCTGTCCAGAATGTTTTTTGCGGCATTATAAACACGTATATTGACTATTTCGGATGACTGATTAACCTGATTCAAAAGATACGTGATTTCATTGTCGGCAACATTCCCCCCTTTTTCTAGATATTCGATAATCTTTTCGGCGACAGCTCTGTTTTCTCTGTTTAAGCGGTGCAAATCAAGTTCCGTATTCGAAATTTTTATTTCCCAGGCCTTTTCTACATCCGGATCAAAAAGATCTATCTGTACCGAAGCGTTCATGATAGCCTTCGGACCCTCTGACGTGCCGGGTTTATAGGACGCGGTTACATCCCAGGGAACGGAAATAATCTCAATATCACCTTCTCCCTGATTATACGGCAATGCAAAAAAGTTTCCATTCGGACGCCCAAGTTCATTAGGATTAAATACTGTACTCATAATCATTACATTTTTTGCAAAAGTAAACAAAAAAATCATACCGGTAAATTGAAAACCAAAAACAGGGCGCTGCAAATTGTCGTTCCGCTATCAGGGACACCGTCAATACATCTTTTGAGGGCTATATCTTTTTTCTTTAAAAACATTTTTTCGATAAACGGTCCCGCTCTGATACAAAAAATCAGCCCTTTTCCTTGCTGTCAAAATTATGCTGCATATCCTCAAAATTATGCTGTATTTTTGTTTATTTAACCTCGCCGGTTTAAAAATTAACTTCGTCAAATTAAAATTTTGCTCACCTGTTATACATAAATTGCCGTTGAATATGTGGCAATTAAAAAAATATTTTTCAACTTTGGTATTGCTATTAAAAAATCTTGTTACCTTTGCGCCACGATAATTGTTATTAAACTAAAGAAGAAGGAGGACAGAATTATAGCGACGCCCTTTAGGAGACCCGGTGGAATAAGGAAAAAGATAAATCGACCGGGCGACAGAAAAAATGAGCCCTCAGTGAGGATTAACAGTGAAATCACGGCCAAAGAGGTCCGTGTAATAGGTGAGAATCTGGAAAATCCCGGAATATATCCTATTTCTGTTGCTTTGAGTATGGCGGAGAAGCAAAATATGGATTTGGTTGAAATATCTCCAAATGCAGAACCTCCCGTCTGCCGTATTGTTGATTTTCAGAAATATCAGTATCAACAGAAAAAACGGCTGAAAGAGTTGAAAGAAAAAACCGTAAAAACGGAACTGAAAGAAATACGGTTTGGTCCGAATACCGATGAGCATGATTATCAGTTTAAACTGAAACATGCGCGGAATTTTCTCGAAGCCGGAGACAAGGTTAAAGCTTTTGTCTTTTTCAAAGGTCGTTCAATCCTGTTTTCTCAACAGGGTGAAATCCTACTCCTTCGTTTAGCAAACGATCTGGAAGATATAGGCAAAATCGAATTTATGCCTAAACTGGAAGGTAAACGTATGACTATTATAATCATACCGAAACCGAAAAAGAAATGAATATCAGGATAAACAATTAATATTAAAATTAAAAGAAGATGCCAAAAATGAAGACAAACTCCGGTGCAAAGAAACGCTTTGATGTAACCGGAACAGGAAAGATTAAGCGTAAACATGCCTATAAAAGGCATATTTTGACAAAGAAAACAACAAAGCAGAAACGCAATCTGACTTATTTCGGCCTCGTTTCCGATGTCGATAAGCCACGCGTTAAGAAAATGTTGGTAATGTAAAATGTAAAGTATTTATAAGAGTTTTTTAGTTTTAACCCGGAAGTACGGCGCTTGAAAGAATTTCAGTAAAAAAGAAATCGCCTGCTCCCAAAAAAATAGTAAAATTATGCCAAGATCAGTAAATTCAGTTGCTTCAAGAGCAAGAAGAAAGAAGATTTTAAAACAGACAAGAGGTTATTTTTTGGCTCGCGCCAATGTGTGGACTGTAGCAAAAAATACATACGAAAAAGGTTTAACATACGCATACCGCGATCGAAAGACGAAAAAACGTAATTTCCGCTCTTTGTGGATACAGCGTATAAATGCAGCAGTACGTCCTTACGGATTGACTTATTCCCAGTTCATGGGTAAATTGATCGCAAGCGGTATAGACTTGAACCGAAAAGTACTGGCAGACCTCGCAATGAATCAACCTCAAGCATTTGAGGCTATAGTCAAGTCATTAAAGTAAAAGTGTTATATCCTGATATATACGGAAAACCGCCCCTGATAAAGGGCGGTTTTTTTGGCTAAGTACAGGCTGTCTATCATAAAGAACCTCATCATTTTTTTACCACAAAGGCACAAAAGGCACAACTTGCGACGCCCGGAAGTCAATTCTGCGACGTTCGACATGCGTCGTTACTCTTTCGGCTGCGGTATGAGGTGAAGCCAAATTTTATTTATTAATTATTACTCCGCCCCGTGTGACGCCGTTTTCGTTGAACGAATCAATTGTGTAAAAATATGTCTGTTCCGTATTCAAAGCATTGATGGTTACACTGTTTTTGCCGTATACAAGATAATTTTGATACAGTTTGTCTTTTTGAATCCCGAAACGGACATTGTATCCCGTTGCTTTCGGGATGGCTTCCCAGCTTAGTTTCACTGTTCTACGGTCGCTCATTCTTTCGACGGTAATTGAAGAAACGGCTTTGGGTGTCGCCTGATTGCCTTTTCCGAAAACCCGCAAGCCCGACAGCGAAAATTTTCCCGAAGGAACGCTGATGTTGTTTATACGGATATGTCGTGACTTGACAGGCTGTTTCAATTGAATATAGTCATGAGGCGCATCTTCTTTGTTCACGGATTTATCGACCAGAGTTTTCCATTTTTTACCGTCGACGGAGTGTTCGACAGTATATTGATAATAAATGCTGTCGTTTCTTCCCAGCGTTTCGGCGTCCTGGTCGGCAAAATTGATTTGTATGGCGTATATATTTGATATTTCGCCCAAATCGACGGCAAAAAATTCACCTTTATTGCCGGTGGAAGCGCTCCACCATGTACGGAGATTTTCGTCTACGGCATTTTGTGCAGGAAAACCGTTCAAAGTGGATGATGCATGGACTTTTTTATTGTATGACAATAACATCCACGACGGGAACAATTCTTCGGGAGCAGTGATTTTCTTCTTCGGCATAATCATCGGATAATCGCCGAAACCCGTGTAAGCGTACATTTCTCCGTCGTTGTCGAAAAATGTAGGGAACAGAGATAAGCGTCTTTCGAAGCCTTCACGTATCGAGACAGTTACTGTGCCGAAATGCCAACAGTTTCCGTATATGTCCCGAAAAGCGCTGCCATGTCCTGCGCCTGTAGCAAAACCTTCCGGCTTGTATGCAAACGGGTTATGATTGGCAATGGTAAAAGGGCCAAGCGGTTTGCCGGAAACATATACGGCATCGTTATAACTCTTAAATTCTGTTCCGGGCGAAGCATACTGGAGATAGTATTTTCCGTTGTATTTGTTCATCCATGCGCCTTCAATCCAGGGCAGTTCTTCGTAAACAGTACTGTAATCTCCGCGCACTTCCCAACCGTATTTATTACGGTTTTCGCCGATTAATTTCACCGGTTCACCGATAATATCCAGAGTTTTACGGTCGATTTCGACCCCAAGTATCGGGTTTGTGTTGCTGCATCCTCCATAATAGTACAAACGTCCGTCGTCATCCAGAAAAAGCATGGGATCGGTTTCGACAATCTGGAAACCGTCTTTAGCCACCTCCCATTTCCCCGATTCAGGGTCTTTTGTTTTGAAAATCTGTTTGCTGCCCGATGTGAGGAAGTATATCTCATCATCGACCACTACTGCTGTCGGCGCATAATTCTCAAGCGGAAGGTCGTCTGTCGTGATTAGTTTCCAGTTAATCAAATCGGTGGAATGAAAATATCCTCCCGATTTGGATAAAAACAAATAATACTTGCCTTTGAAAAGTATTACAGAGGGATCGGCAGCCTCTCTTCGTGAAGGTTTTGTCAGACAAAACCGGTAACTTAAATCCACAGGATTGCATACGGTTTGAAAATCAACAGGAGGCAGTTGCTCCTCTTTTCTACAACTGACAATAATAATGAATGCAACTAAAGGCATCAGGACAAAAAAATAACGTTTCATATTTCTGTAATTAATTAATATTTTGTTTATATTCAGTCATTTTATATTTGATTATTTTAATAATTTCCGAAACAAACTTATATAAAATTTTTAAAACCATAAAATCGACAAAGCCGGGAGCCGGGACAACCCTAACAGGGTTGGAAACCCTGTTAGGGTTCCCTGGGAAATTCTGTTAATTATATCAAAAAAGGGCGTTTAATCGGCGAGTTTGACGACGGTTATACCTGCGCCGCCCGATTCTTCCTGTTCGTCGAAGAATGTCAAAGTATTTCCGAATGTTTTCAGGTAACGCCGTATTTCTTCCTTTAGTATTCCGGTTCCTTTACCGTGAAGTATTCTGACCTCACTGATTCCCAA
>JAISPE010000238.1 GCA_031275145.1 Prevotellaceae bacterium
TTTCACTTATTTTCAATTTGTAACCTGATATTGAGCGCAAAGATAAGGATTTTTTTTTAATTGAAATTATGATTGCCCGCGACGGTATAAATAAAACTCGCAACTGTTCGATTTATTTCAAACTAACAATTTAATAATTAGCCCGTAAACATAAATATTGGTGCAGAAAATCTTCTTATAGACAATATAAATAAAAAGTCTACGTCCGATTCGCCGGAATACGGATTGCGGGACTTTTGTCTGTTTAGAGCGTACGACAAAAATACCGCGTTCGTTCAGGTAATACTCGAATGTTCTCCCGCACAGTGCAGAGTTCGTTCAGATATCCGTAAACGGACAGGAGCATAAAACGGTGTCTGCATCAAACAGTAACAGAACGTTTGAAATAAACAAAAACATATACACGAATATTCGCAATGACGAAGAGGCGGGAAAAAGCTTTTTGAATCCGGCGACATTCGTTTCCGTCTTCAATTTTGTTTAAATAACCGTTTTCGGCAAGTGTGTAAACGAATCGACTGTAAAAATTTAAAACTTGATATACAACTATTAACAAATATAATTGAGATATTAAAAAAGAATTGATAAATTTGCGGCATTTATTGAATGTGTTTATAACGAAATTAGTATCTTACGGGAATTAGAAACAGGAGGATATATGGGAAAAATAATTGCGATAGTTAATCAAAAAGGCGGGGTAGGGAAAACCACCACCGCCATAAATGTTGCGGCAAGTCTGGCCATACTGGAAAAAAAAGTGCTGCTCATCGACGCCGATCCGCAGGCAAACGCCTCATCGGGAATGGGATTTGACGTCAATACTGTACATAACAGCATTTACGAATGTCTGATAGGAAAATCTACGGCAAGAGAATCAATACTCAATACGGAGATAAAAGGTTTCGACCTGATATCGTCACATATTGATCTGGTTGGGGCCGAGATAGAAATGCTCAATCTTCCCGACAGGGAAAAAATAATGAAATCGGTTATCGAGAAAGTTAAAGGCCTGTACGATTATATTTTCATAGACTGTTCGCCTTCACTCGGACTTATTACGGTCAATGCACTGACGGCCGCAAATTCGGTGATAATACCGGTGCAGTGCGAATATTTCGCCCTCGAAGGTCTGGGAAAACTGCTTAATACCGTGAAACTGATTCAGGCGCGATTGAATCCGGCGCTCGAAATAGAAGGATTTTTACTGACAATGTACGACGCCCGTCTCCGTCTGGCAAATCAGGTCGTTGACGATGTGAGAAGACATTTTGGAAAAATGGTGTTCCAGACACTGATTCAGCGTAATGTCAAACTCGGCGAAGCGCCCTCGTTCGGAAAACCGGTGATACTCTACGATGCATCATCGATAGGAACTGCCAATTATCTGAATATGGCAAAGGAAATCATTAAAAATAACAGCCCCGCAGAGGTAAAAGCAGCGGAAAAACTGACAAATTAATTTGTTGAAATTTTGAATTATGGCAAAAAAGAACGTTTTGGGGAAAGGATTAGACGCTTTGATAAGCGCTGATTCGCCCGGACAGACCGATATCCCTGTTTCGATAGAAAATTATGAGATTGAAATCAGTAAAATCAAAGCAAATCCCGACCAGCCGCGGACTTCTTTCGACGAAAGGTCTCTGGCCGAATTAGCCGATTCCATCAGGACTCACGGGATAATTCAACCCCTCACGCTAAGGGAAGTAGTGTACGGCGAATATCAGATAATAAGCGGCGAAAGACGTTTCAGAGCGGCCAAACTCGCAGGTCTGACAACTGTTCCGGCATATATACGGACAGCCAATGATCAGGAAACGCTCGAAATGGCTCTGATTGAGAATATCCAGAGAGAAGATCTTGACGCAATCGAAATAGCCCTGACCTACAAACGTCTGATGGACGAATGTAAACTCACTCAGGACGCTTTGAGCGAAAGGGTCGGGAAAAAACGCTCTACCGTTACCAACTATCTGCGTCTGCTGACTCTGGAAGACGAAATCCAGCAGGCAATAAAAGACGGGAAAATAACAGTGGGACATGCAAAATCTCTGGCAGGGCTGGATTCACAAACCCGGAAAAAACTCGCGAAAAGAATTATTGATGAAGGCCTGTCGGTACGTCAGATTGAAGAGATTACTCAGAAACTGACACAAAAACAGGAAACAAAACCCAGACAGGAAAAACCTCGCCCGGAAGATTTATCGGAAAAATTCGGTTTGCTGCTCGAATTGCTGGATGCAAAGTTCAACGCCAAAATTCAGTTCAAGCGCAACAAAAGCGGGGAAGGCGGAAGCATTGTTATCAATTATGCATCCGACGAAGAGATAGAAACATTTATCAGGAATCTAAGTATTTAACGGTAGTGAGAGAAGCAGTAGTCGCCATACTTCTCTGTATTCTGATACCTGTAACTTCATATACTCAAATACTCACTCAGATGACGGAAGCGGTACAGTCAGAAAATACGGAAGACCCGGAAGGCTTGAAAGTTAAAGAGCCGCGTAAAAGCTATCTCAAAGGACTTCGCGGCATAGATTCTCTTTCGATAGGCAAGGTTACCGTAGCATCAATGTTTGTTCCGGGTTATGCGCAGGCATACAACAGGCAATACTGGAAAATACCCGTGATTTACGGAACGGGCGCAGCCATGATTTATGGCGGAATGCACAGTAAATCACTGTACCGGAAAACGGGCGATCCCAAATACAAAACTCAGAGAAATTTTTACTACGCCGGAGCAGGTTTGATATATCTGGGAAGCCTGATTGACGGTGTCGCAAGCTATAAAGTTTACAGAACGGGGATTATTCCGACAAAAGCCACTTTCTTTTCAACTTTCCTGCCCGGACTTGGACAGGCATACAACGGAGATTACTGGAAAATCCCTGTCCTTTACGGAGGATTCGCATTTACCGGATACTGGCTGCATCTTAACAGTATACAGTATAACCGTTATCGCAATGCCTACAATCTCGAATATGCTTATGCCAACGGACAAAGCGATACGCCAAGCGAATTTAACGGCCGTTTCTCGGTGCAAAGTCTGAAAAACTACAAGGATAACTTCCGTAGACAGAGAGACTATGCCGTCCTGTGGATTGCACTGGTATATGCTGTGAACATAATCGACGCTACAGTTTTCGCGCAGCTAAGCAGTTTCGACGTAAGCGAAGATCTGGCGTTTAACTTATCGCCGGCAATTATAGCGCCGTCAAATTTCTATGCCCAGAGAAACAGTGTGCCGGCGCTGGGAGTGAATCTGAAAATCAGTTTTTAACTGTTTCCTGTGAAAATCTTTTCCCTTTTTGTGCGGATGTAAATGGCAAACGGGTGAGAATTGTGAGTTTTTTTGCATAAAACTGTTTTCCGCCCATCGTCATTGCAGGGAGCGCAGTGACGAGAAAACCCTAACAGGCCTAACAGGGTTTCCAACCCTGTTAGGGTTTTCAACGTAAATTAAGGGTTTTCAACGTAAATTATGAAAATTGACTTCGTCGAGCTAAAGGTTCTGTTAATTCTGTCAAAAAAAGAATTCTGTCAAAAAAAGGAATTTGTCAAAAAGGAATTTTGTCGTACACCCGAATGCAATGAACTGCAACCTTTTTCTTAAATTAATGACATTGGGTCGCGACCTGCGGACGAGTATCATCACCGCATCTGTCTGAAAGGCAGGACTTGGAAAATCGGGACTTATTCCCCCAACTCCTGTCGGCGGAGAACTTTATTTCGATTTAAAATAATTTTGTACTAATTTTGCGGCCGTATTTTGAACGTGATTAATAAGTGTAAATGTCTGATATATTTGAACAGGATAGTGACTCCGAAGAGTTGGAAAACATAGATGATATCATTTCGTCGATCGAAGAACCGGAAGAAAAGACAAGTAAATATGACAGTCTTGTAAAGGATGCCGAGACGCACCGTTTATCGGGAATGTTTCGGGAATGGTTTCTTGATTATGCCTCGTATACGATTCTTGATCGTGCCGTTCCCCACATTGAGGACGGTCTGAAACCCGTTCAGAGGCGAATCATGCACGCAATGAAACTCATGGACGACGGCCGTTTCAATAAGGTTGCCAACATAATAGGTTTTACGATGCAGTTTCATCCTCATGGAGATTCTTCGATTGGTGATGCCTTAGTTCAGTTGGGACAGAAAGAGTTGCTGATTGAAACACAGGGTAATTTCGGAAATATACTGACAGGCGACGGCGCCGCTGCTCCCCGTTACATCGAAGCGCGTCTGTCGAAATTTGCGCTCGAAGTAGCATTCAACAGCAAAACGACAGCATGGATGGATTCGTACGACGGCCGTAACAAAGAGCCTGTTACCCTGCCGATGAAATTCCCCCTACTGCTTGCTCAGGGAGTAGAAGGCATAGCTGTCGGTTTGATTTCCAAAATCCTGCCTCACAATTTCAACGAACTGATCGACGCTTCGATATTGTATCTTAAAGGCGAGCCGTTCGAGATATTTCCCGATTTTCCGACCGGCGGGCTTGCCGATTGCAGCAATTACAATCAGGGACGGCGGGGCGGCAGAGTAAAAGTAAGAGCAAAAATATCGAAAATCGACAATAAAACGCTTGTTATCTCCGAGATACCTTTCGGACTGGACACGTCCAAACTGATTAGCTCCATCATTAAAGCCGGCGAAAAAGGGAAAATAAAAATCAAGAAAGTAGACGATAATACAGCCGCAAACGTCGAAATTATCATATATCTGCCTGCCGAAACTTCGGCGGACGTCACTATCGACGCTCTGTACGCTTTCACCGACTGCGAAAAATCCATACCCGTTCATGCCTGCGTAATCAGAGACAACAGGCCGGCATTTATTTCCGTCAACGAAATCCTCATATCTTCCATCGACCAGACAAGATACCTGCTGGGCAGGGAACTGGAAATAAAAATCGACGAACTTGACGAAGACTGGCATTATTCCTCTCTGGAAAAAATATTTTTCGAAGAACGGATATATCGCGAACTCGAGAAAGATTCCGCTTCGTGGGAAAGCCAGCTTCAGGCGATCGAAGAAGCTTTCGGGCCGTTTAAAGGTTTATTTAAAAGAGAAATAACACACGATGATATTGTTAAACTCACCGAAAAACCCGTAAGACGGATATCCAAGTTCGACATTAAAAAAGCCGAAGAGCATATAAAAACCGTTGAAGAAGAAACGGAAGCAACTAAAAAATCCCTTGCAAATCTTACGGCATACACCATCGATTATTTCAGAAGGATAAAGAAAAAGTACGGCGCCGGAAAAGAACGTAAAACCGAACTCCGGAGTTTCGACGTGATCAAGGCGACCGAAGTAGTCGTAGCCAATCAGAAACTGTATGCCAATCTAAAAGAAGGTTTTGCGGGATACGGCGATATAAAACGCGACGAAAACGCCCAGTATATTTGCGACTGTTCGGATATTGACGAAATCATAATATTCTTCAAAAACGGGAAATACATAATGTCAAAGGTTGCGGAAAAGGCTTTTGTCGGGAAAGATATTCTGTATATAAATGTCTTTAAACGGGATGATTCCCGCACCGTTTACAACATGATTTACCGCGACGGACGTACGGGACCCGTCATGATGAAGCGTTTCAGCGTGACCGGAATAATGCGTGACAAGGAATACGACGCAACCAAAGGCAGTCCCAATTCCCAGATTCTGTATTTCAGCGGAAACCCCAACGGCGAGGCGGAAATATTGAAAATCTATTACAAGCCACGACCCAGAATGAAGAAAACAATCGAAGAACTGGATTTTTCAACACAGTCGGTGAAAGGACGAAATGCCGGAGGAGTCATACTCAGTCGAAACGCTATTCACAAAATAGTCCTGAAAGAGAAAGGCGAATCCACGCTTGGCGGTCAGCAAATATGGCTCGATAACGAAAGAAACAAGCTGAATAACGAAAACAGGGGAATGTATCTCGGCGAATTTTTCCCGAACGATAAAATCCTTGTACTGACAAAACAGGCCTGTTACTACACAACATCGTTTGATCTGGTGAACAGGTACGAAGATGATATTTTGGTAATTAAAAAACTGGATCCCGAAGAAGTTTTCACTGTAATATATTTTGACGCTCAACAGAAATTATACTGTGTGAAAAGGATAATATTTGACAAGTCGGTAAACAAAGAACGGTTTATCGAAGACCCGAACTCGCAGATTATTGATTTTTCATCGGATAAATATCCGCAAATAGAAATAACTTTCACCGGGAAACATATCAATCATAAACCGGAACTGATTGATGTGGAAAAATTTATCCCTGTTAAAAATCCGCGTGGCAAAGGTCGGAAACTGTCGTCGCGCGAAGTAGGCAGCGCGAAGTTTGTAGAGCCTCTGGACAGGAATCCCGACACGAATGACGACGGTATTCTGCC
>JAISPE010000345.1 GCA_031275145.1 Prevotellaceae bacterium
AAACAGCTGTTATACACTTTCCGATAAAAAGCCCCGTATAATTGCATCTGCGCTTTCCGGTCGCCTCTTACAAGCTGTATTATCATATCTTCAATCATTCTTCTTTCGACTGTTTTTTACTCTATAAGACGTAAAATTTTCTACAGTGTTACACTTTTAAAGAAAAATTGGCTATTTCTTTTTTCGGATGGGGTGTCAAAAATTTGAGGTTATACATCAAACAGGTGAGAATTGTGAGTTTTTTTGCAGAAAACTGTTTTCCGCCCCATCGTCATTGCGAGGAGCGCAGCGACGAAGCAATCCAGAAAGTCGTGGATTGCTTCGTCTGCATGCCGGCAGGCTGGTCGCATATCCAATTCACAAAAATAGACCGCGCGAAGAATAATTCTGAAAAATCTGTTCATTCTGTCAAAAAAGGAGTTTTAATTATTCGCCGGCTCATCCGTTACCTCAGTTTTAGTTTCACTGACTTCTTCCGTTTTTACTTCCTCCAGCAAAGCGGGGTTATTCTGTTTGATAAACTCAATATTGGCATTAACGGATTCCGTATAGTTGAGGATTTTTTCATTTGTGGATTCTATCGTTTGGGAATTTTTATCATTCATATTGATGCCGATAATCGCTTTAAGGTTATTTATATCTCTTTCGATTTCGGAGATTCGGCGACTGTATGCATTAAATTCGATTGAGCCTTCCTGATATCTGTTTATACTGTTTTTCAAAAGATTCAGTGTCTTTTCATGACTGATAAGAGAAATTTCGGTATTTCGGGACAGTTCGGTATATTTTTTCAGACTGTTCGCTTTTTGCAGATCTTCCAAACGGTTATAATAGTGTTTGATCGCCTCCTGAGTTCTATCCCTGCATATCTGGCACGATGTTGAAGATATTTTTTCACTTAACTGGATAACGTTCTCGTCTTTTGTATTTTCATTGACAGGAGTTGAATTAAGCCGCGCTATCAGGGGATTAAATTCCTGAGCAAATAAAGAATTTTCTATCTGGTTTATTAAAGTTGTAATATTTTGTCCTTCTTTTGTTTTTGTATTGAAATCTCCGTTAAGATTATCTCTGTGCCGCAGATTTCTCAGTGCGCTTTCCTGATTTGCCGGATTCAGGGGAATCCCGTTTTTATTCAGATCGACCAGGGTGACACACATGACTTTTACTCCTCTTAAAACAGGATCGTTTTCAAGATAGTATGAGGCAAAATCGATAATGGATGCATATTCGGATTTAAACGACTTGATAAAGACATTATTGTCTTTATACTTGAAATTAATAAGGTTATATTCGTTAATCAGGCCTACATACGACTGTACGATGCTTCCCAGAGCGTTGTTTGCAGCTTCGATGTTACCTGTTCGTGCATTAAGCGTGTATAATTCTATCTGGCTTTTGAAACTGGCAAAGATTGTGAGGAAATCCGTAAATGTTTTTTCCTGTTTATATGTGTCGTCACTAATCAGTTTGTCGCGGTAGTTGTTTTCCACATTGACTTTGCGTTTATCGATATTTGCATAATTCACTTCATCGCCGCTGATTCCGTCCAGCCGGTACAGAGATTTATAGTTGGCAACAACAATCAGGGGATATGTTCTGTATGTCAGAAGTTTTTCCAGAGCGCCTCTGGTCAGTTCCGTCACCGTACAGGTATCCATAAATTTACGTAAACTGGCGGTATTCATGTGCAGGGCCGGAGTGTTTGGCGTCACCATGGCGTAAATACGTATCGAATGGAGGCGGGTATCAAAATTTTTCTGTTCAAAAAGCCTTATGGTAGAGCTGAAACGGTATTCTTTTTTCTTTGCGTTGGATTCGATGAAATTACCCATTTCACCGATAAGAGCCAGAATCGGTTTGCCGAAACCGCCTGTCTGTGCCAGATTTTGCAGTTGCCGGCCGAAGAATCCCATTATGTTGTCCTTATCTCCGGAAGTCAGCGCTTTCACATCTATCTTGGCGTCGATATTGTTGCCGGCAGAATACAGTGGAAGATTGTCGATTATACGTATGGCTTCGATATTTTCGCTGACAAAAGTCTGATATCTCGAATCGCTTTCATTTGATATCTGGAAATTATACAGAGGATATACCACATCGTTGTCGCCGAAATATTTGACATTCATCAACTGCGCTGTGATATACAGATATTCCAGACGTTCATTTTCAAGAATCCTTTTCTTACCTTTTTTCTTACTTGGTAAATATATATCGTTTATCACTTTATCGAACTGGTGACCGTTGAAAAGAAATACGTCGGTTGACAGGTACTGCCATTCACCGGAAAAAGGAAAAGCTGTCGTGTCGGCGAAACACATCCTTGTTTCAATTGCCTGTGCCTTAGAGATTATACTGAATCCTGCAACTAATAATACGGTAACAAATATCTTCTTCATTGTACAAATATAATGTTCAAAATAATTTGCAAATTTATTAAAATAATACGGATTGCAACAAAATTCATGCCATAATTTTCACATCTGTACTTCCGGTCGGTATAAATTGTGAG
>JAISPE010000376.1 GCA_031275145.1 Prevotellaceae bacterium
CAACGAACGGCATCCGCGTGTCGGGCGAAATGAAAAACGGAGAAATACAGTACGTCCGTTTCAAAAAAGACGGAAAACTGCTGCTGGAAACCTCCGGCAAAGCGCCTGTCAGATTTACGATTTCAGATTTACGATTTTAGATTTACGATTTTAGATTTATTGCTTACGCACGCATGTTTTCAGGCGTAAGCAATAATCTAAAATCGTAAATCTAAAATCTAAAATAAGATATTGATTTTAGATTTTTTTTACCACAAAGACACAATGGACACAAAGGTTGCACAAAGAGCTGTCGTGCATCAGCCCTTCACCGTTCATCGTTCATCATAATTGAGTAAAAGTGTAACACTGTAGAAAATTTTACGTCTTATAGAGTAAAAAAACAGTCGAAAGAAGAATGATTGAAGATATGATAATACAGCTTGTAAGAGGCGACCGGAAAGCGCAGATGCAATTATACGGGGCTTTTTATCGGAAAGTGTATAACAGCTGTTTCAGGATATTGAGGGATAGATGCGAAGCCGAAGACGCGATGCAGGAAAGTTTTCTCAAAGTATTCGCTAATATCGACAGGTATGACGGCAAAATATCTTTTGACGCCTGGATTTTGCGTATCGCAATCAATACGGCAATCGACAAATTAAGGAAAAATAAAGTACAGTTCATCGACGGCGGCGAAGCTGTTTTTACGGACAAAATCGACGACACGGGCGACGATGAGGATGAAAAAGAACTGATAATGGAAAAGGCAGAGCAGATAAAAGCAGCCGTCGAACAGCTGCCGGACACGGCAAAACTGATTGTAACCCTCTACTTAATCGAAGGATACGACCATGAGGAAATTGCCGGAATCCTGAAAATACAGCAGGGAAACGTAAGAATACAGTATATGCGGGCAAAACAAAAATTAATAGAAATCATAAAACAAAACAAAAAATGAGTGAATTAAAAAAGTATCTGAAAGAAAACAGAAATATTTTCGACGATCAGACACCTCCGGACGGACATTTTGAACGCTTTGAAAGCCGCTTGGACAGGCTCGCCGAAAAGAAAAAGAGCAGACAGACATCGAAAACAAGGCTCGTCGCGACAGTTGCCATTGCAGCCTCGATACTGTTTGCTGTGGTAGCGGGAATATGGTCGCTGAAGCCGGCGGAGAAAAATCCGGAACAGATTAGCAGCGAATTTGCAGAAACCGAAACGTTTTACAGAACGCAGATGAACGAACAGATTGCAGCCATACAGTGTAAACTGGACAAAGCCGACGAAGAAACACGGAATCAGCTGGAGAAAGATTTGCAGATCCTGACCGAAGACAATAACATTTTCGTCGAAGAAATAAAGGAATATACAAACGAAGAAATGGCGATATACTATCTGGTAAAACATTACAGCGCCAATCTGCAAAGCCTGCAATTTATAAACGACAAGTTAGGCGAATATTTCAACTGTTGAATAATGAATATAATGAATATAATAATTATAAAGTCATGAAAAAAAGTTTTTTATTAATAATCAGTTTGTGTGCGATTGCATTTCAGCCGTATGCGCGACAATCGCAGCAGGACCCCTCGCGAATCGAGAAGAAAAGTTTTTCCGGCATTGAAGAAGTCCGTTTTGATCACTCATACGGAAATATCACAGTGACGGAATCAAATTCCAGCCAGATCGAGCTGGAAATACGGTATTTCGAAAACGAAGATTACAAACTCGACTGTAATACTTCCATAACCGGCAAAACCGTGCATATAAAAACGATAAGACCGAACAATGTCTCGTGTAACAGTTGCAGGATAGGGATTGATTATATCGTCGCCATTCCTAAAGAGACAGATATGAATGTGAATATCAAGTACGGAAACATCAATATGGGCGACTTCTACGGCGATTTTACAGGCAATATGGCTTACAGCAATTTGAACGCCGGTACGTTCTACAAGTCGCCGGTTAACATTGCGGGCAAATATTCCACCATGAAAATCAGCGAGGCCGGTGTCCTGAATCTCTCCATAGATTACACTAACATAAGCGTAAACACGCTCGGCACGTTTAAAGTCCAGTCAAAATATTCCCACTATAAAATAGACAGGGTCGAGACTGTGGATGCGGACTGTTCGTACGGAGGTATTAATATCAATGCGGTTACAGACTTCAGCGCCACACTGCGCTATACGCCGACGGAAATCAACAGTCTCGGCAAGAAACTGAACCTGCAATGCTCGTACTCGGCAATAAATGTCGACAGCAGTTCGGATCGTCTCGAAACATTCATATTCAACGGTTCATACTCTAACCTGAAACTGAAACTCGACCCCGGTCTGTCGGCTAATTTAAAGGTCGATATGGAATTTGGAAACCTGTCCGTCGATGACAGACTCGGCGTAAAATATTCTTTTTCCGAAAAAGATCACAGATCTGTCAGCAAAATAGGGGTTATCGGTTCCCGGACACCGACGGCAGACATACGTATCCGCAATTCGTACGCATCGGTGAAGATTGGAGCATCCGGCGGTAAACTGTCCGGGATTGAGGATTATCCGGCCGCCGAAAGTAATGAAGACATGCCAGAGACTACGGTTAAAGCATATCCGGCGAACGCAAGTAATGCAAACATGCCAAAGACCGATTCCATAATTGAATCATGGAAAACGGACGGCTGCATCAGTAAAAGTGTTTCCATTTCGCCTGACCGGAACAATACTACCAACTGGACTTTCTATCTCGGAGACAGCGAAACTTCGCTGAACGGGTTTGTACAGACACTGAAAAACGAAATACGCAAATCACCTGTGGTATACAAAACAGCTAACGGTGAAACTTTATACGAACTTTACAGCAGCTATGATGACATAAATCATATAACCCATTATTATTCATATAATATGGAAGACAGTACGAATATAGAAGTTATATATACAACAAAACAGGGCATATCTGCCCGTCTTCCTGTTGATGAAAATATACGGAGCGAACTGGATAAAGGCATGGAACGTCAAAAGGAAGCAGTGAAACGTCAAAAGGAGGCAGTGGAACGTCAAAAGGAAGCAGTGGAACGTCAAAAGGAAGCCGAACAGCGTCAAATGGAAGCAGTAAAACGCCAAATGGAAGCCGAACAGCGTCAAATAGAAGCAGTAAAACGTCAAATGGAAGCCGGGAAGCGCAATAAATAATCAGTAAATAATAAAATAAATAATAAACAATTTAAAATTCATTACAATGAAAAGAAATTTAATAGCATTGACGCTGATTTGTG
>JAISPE010000391.1 GCA_031275145.1 Prevotellaceae bacterium
TCAAAGAAATTACATTGGCGTTTAACAGTTTAGAAATAAATAACGAATACTTGCGAGGTGTTGTTTTACGGTATTCGGAAATAGAAAAGCAAATTGAAGCGGAGCGTATCGCGGAAGAACAGCGAAAGGAAGCGAAACGCATTGCGGAACGTATCGCCGAAGAACAGCGACAAGAAGCGGAACGCCTTGCCGAAGAAAAACGCCGCAAAGAACATATTGATTCTTTTATAACGGAACGGGAAAATAAATTTTATACGTATGTTGCAAGTAACAAGCTGGATAACACCGTCAAAATGGAGCAGGCAATTAAAACTGTTCTTGAAAATACCGATGTGCGTTTTAATCTCCCCGAGTTTGAAATAACAGATAAAATATTTGTAAATTATAACGGAGACAATAAACACGATATTACAATAAACGGACTGAATAACTCCGAACTTGCGGCAAAATTGACAGCTGCGATAAACGCACTGACTCTTGAACCCGAGAAGGCAAAAGAACCCTATACTCGACAGGATTATCCTGTCAATACACAGGACACATTTCGATTCAATATATCGATAGCGAATTATAAAGTAAAAGCTCAAAAACGGTTTCAAAGTATAACAATTGATGAATATGTTCCGCAGAATTTAAAAAATGCTGTACCTGAAATGATGCCGTATGGAGGAAACTATTCCATCAGCATGAATAATCTAACTGTCAACGGCAAAAGCTCGATTAACAGTTTAAAAGTGCTAAAATATCGTGACACAGGTACCGCATCCAACGCTTTTTTATCTTTGCTTGTACCGGGCTTAGGCGTCAAACGTGTTACTTATGGAGAACATAGCGGGTTTAGGCGGACTTTATATGCATACGGTTTAATTGGAGCGGGTATATTATGTAAAACAGTTGCAAACAACGAATATAAAAAGTATAATGCCGCGCCTGACAAGGAGTCGGATAAAATGAAAGAGTTATACGAAGATGCAAAAATACTGGATAAGGCATATTATATATGTGCAGGTATTGGCGCTGCAATCTGGGTCTACGATATTATATGGGTTTGGAATAAAGGCTCTAAAAATCGACAGGCACACAAAGCATACAAACAGCCTCGCTTCGGGATTTATTATAACCCTGAATTTAAGGCTACGGGATTAACATATACGGTGAATTTTTAAGATCTGGAACTAATGTCATGTTAACGCTTGATTGTCATTGCGAATACATGTTTCGTACCGCAATTGAAAAAGCTCATTGACACTTGTCGGAAAAATACAGCGATGAAGCAATCAGCGACCTTTCATCATTGCGAATAACCATTTCGTACCGAAACCGAAAACGTAATAACGCTTATCGAAGAGTGGCGACGAAACAGCGATGAAACAATCCACGACGGGTCGTCATTGCGAGGAGCGCAGCGACGAAGAGTCGCAGATTATTTCGTCGCATATCTAATTCACAAATTTAGACCGTTTGATGTATAATTAAAACACTATATATAAAAAATATCAATTCTGTGCGGTTCAAACAGTCTTTGAGTTCGTTTTTTTCGGTTTATATACCGATACGATTGAAGCGAAATATCCGATAACGGCAACGGATACAGTTACCAGAATCAGGTCTGCCGGAAGCACTTTCACCGGATATGCATCTACGAGAAAACTGTTGCCCGGGAGTTTTAGTAATCCGAGATACTGTTGTATCAGACATATTGACAGTCCGATAAACAGACCGATCGCTATTCCGGCGAATGTGATAAGCAGTCCGGCGAACAGGAATATCCTCCGTATGAGTTTATCGGGAGCGCCCATGCTTTTCAGGGTCAGCATATCTTCTTTTTTTTCGGTCATCAGCATTGACAGCGACCCCGATATGTTGAAAGACAGAATTACAACTATCAGAATCAGGATTGCGTACACAATCAGTTTTTCCGATTTCATCATACGGTACAGGGCTTCGTTTTGCTGGTAACGCGTTTTTACCTGCAAGTCCGTTCCCGCGATATCCGCTACCGTATTGCGCGACCTGTCGCTGTCGGTTTCCGGTTTCAGTTTAATCTCTATGGATGAGACATGTGATTCGCGGTCGAGTAAATTTTGGAGAAATTCGATGGGAGCAAATACATAAGTGTCGTCAAAACTCTTTTCTATTTCAAAGATGCCGGATGGTAACAGACTCAGAGTGTTGATAGAAGCCGCAGGATTGTTCAAGGATACTTTTCCTTCCCGTTTCGGGACATTGACATATACAGGCTCTTCTATCCGCAGACTGTATATTCCCAGTTTTGATGCAATCCCGTAACCGAAAACAGCAGCGGGATAATCACTCCTGTACATCATGAAATTGCCGTCATACATCGAATTGTGTATAGCTGTATTTTTTTCGTAATTTTCATCAACACCTCTCATTAAGGCGATTGTCTGCTGGTTTTTATATCTCAGCAACACATTTTCGTCAAGCGTGAGGGAAACATTGTCCACTTCCGGCATGTCGGCGATTTTTGAGAGCATAACGCTGTCGATAACAAAAGTTTTACCTGTTTTGGGAATGACTTTCAGGTCCGGGTCAAAAATACTGTATATCGATTCCGTAAGACTTTCGAATCCGTTGAATACGGATAACACAGTCAGCAAAGCCGCCGTTCCGCACACTGTTCCGATAAGGCTGATATACGAAACCATATTGATGATACTGAGCGATCTTTTCGACCGTAAATATCTTAGCGCTATAAAAAAGGACAGGTTCATCATTTTGTATACAGATAACGTTTAATACTCTTTTTCGGCGTTTTTTCAAATTCCTCCGGATGTATTTTAATCCGGGCGATTTGGCTGTACGCAGGTATTTGAGTGTTGATTTCCAAACGTATTTTGTCTAACTTTTCATTCAGATCGTTTTCGGAAAGACTGTCGGCCGACACCGCGGCATAGTCGGGATATACCAGCGCTACGATTTTTCCATACGAATCAAAAACTATGGATTCCGAGATATATTTCATATTATTCAGTCTGTTTTCAATCTCTTCGGGATATATGTTCTGACCGTTTGCTCCCAGCAGCATGTTTTTCGAGCGGCCTTTGATATACAGGTATCCCTGTTTGTCGATGATTCCCAGATCACCCGTATGAAGCCAGCCGTTTACCAGAGCTTCTTCGGTAGCTTCGGGATTTTTGTAATATCCCAGCATGACATTATCTCCGCGTGTCAGAATTTCACCGGGGATATTTTCGGGGTCGGGAGAGTCGATTTTTATTTCCATTTGTGGCGCGGCCTTTCCACACGAAAACAGGGGTACCTTTGCCCAGTTTTCGTACGTAATAATCGGTCCGCATTCTGTCATCCCGTAGCCAACTGTGTATTTGAATCCTATTCGCTTCAGAAATTTCTCCGCGACAGGGCTGAACGCTGCTCCTCCTATTATTATTTCGATAAAATTTCCTCCAAAGAAACCGGTCAGACGCTGATTTATCCGTTTCAGGATACGGGCGTCGACCAGGGGCAAACGCATAGCCGCCCTGACAAACGGTTTATTTATTGCAGGAAACAGCTGTTTCTTGAAAATTTTTTCGACCACAAGAGGCACTGTCACAACGATACGCGGTTTCACCGATGCAAAAGCGTCGAGAATGATTTTTGGGGTAGGAAGTCGCGAGAGAAAATAAATATGACATCCGACTGTAAATTCGTATAAAAATTCAAAAGCCAGACCGTACATGTGAGCCATTGGAAGCATTGATACGATATTGTCGCCATGCGTCAATTCCGCCATGACTTTTTCTGCAAACAGCATGTTCGACAGAAGACTGCGGTAGGGTAACATTACCCCTTTCGAGAATCCGGTTGTCCCGGACGTATAGTTTACCAGCGCGAGTTCTTCCCGTTCATCTTTATGATAGTTAATATCCTGAGGCGAAAATCCCGAAGGATATTTTTCGCGTTCCGTTTTTTCGAACAGCTTCTTTGTTTCTTCTATTTTAATCCTGACGGATTTAATGACAGACCAGTCATCGATGAGAATAACCGTTTCCAAACCGGACATCCGGGTACAGTCCAAAGAATCAAGGATATATTTCCCTGCAAACAACAGCTTCGAGTCGGAATGACTGACAATATGATGAATATTTTCCACTGTAAATTCGTGCAGTATCGGAACGGCAACCGCTCCATAAGTTATTGTTGCAAGAAAAGATATACCCCAGTTAGATGAATTTCGCCCCGCTATGGATATTTTATCGCCCTTTTTAATACCGAAAACCTCAAATGCGATATGAAGCTGAGCTATTTTACGGGCAATTTGAGCATAAGTAAAAGTTTCGCCGTCGAAGTCTGTCAAAGCCGGTGAATCCCAGTGATTTTTAAGAGAATTTTCTATGTTGGCCAAAAAACTTTTTGCATCCATTTATTATACTGTTTATCGTTTATACCGTATTTATTCAAGTGCAAAAATACTTAATTTTTTAAGAAATTAAGATTCATATTTTTTACATCCTCATATTTTTATACACCCGTCTGCGGGGTTTTGTAAATTCACGCTGTAAGCATTACAAAATAAGTCGCCTAATTGCTTTGTCTGAAAGGCAGGATTTTTGTAATCGCAGGTCGCGACTTGCGGAGGGTGTACGACAAAATTCCTTTTTAACAGAATTTTTAAATCGGCGCAGCCAAACTTTAGTAATAATGTCGCATTGGCGGAGTTGATAATGACTTCCTTCGCGAGTTGCCCAACTCAGTAGTCGCGACTTGGGCAAGTCAGGGGTCGCGACTTGGGCAAGTCAGGGGTCACGACTTGGGCAAGTCAGGTGTCATGACTTGGGCAAGTCAGGGGTCATGACTTGGGCAAGTCGGGGGTCACGACTTGGGCAAGTCAGGGGTCACGACTTGGGCAAGTCAGGGGTCACGACGTCGATGACCTGCGGTTATGAAAATTACGTCAATTCTGTCAAAAAGAAATTTTGTCGTGCCGAAGGATTACTTGAAGCAAATAAATATTATTTTATACCTTTGCGGCTTCGTTTGGGGATTCCCCCGACATATAAAATATTGAATTGATGAACAGTTTTATTGAAGAGTTAAGGTGGAGAGGAATGCTTCACGATGTTATGCCGGAAACGGAAGCGGAATTACAAAAGGAAATGATGACTGCCTATATCGGTTTCGATCCTACTGCCGATTCGTTGCATATCGGTCATCTGGTCGGCGTTATGATGCTGAAACATTTTCAGCGGCATGGGCATAAGCCTGTTGCTCTGGTTGGCGGCGCTACGGGCATGATAGGCGACCCGTCGATGAAGTCGGCAGAACGCAATCTGCTTGACGAAAATATTTTGCAGCACAATCTTGAAGCAATGAAAAAGCAATTGGGCAAATTTCTTGATTTTGAATCGAAAATTGCAAATGCCGCCGAGATTGTAAACAACTACGACTGGATGAAAGATTATACATTCCTCGATTTTACCCGCGATATCGGTAAGCATATTACTGTGAATTACATGATGTCGAAAGATTCGGTAAAGAAACGTCTGTCGGGAGATTCGAGGGAAGGAATGTCGTTCACCGAGTTTACTTATCAACTGCTTCAAGGTTATGATTTTCTGCATCTGTACCGCACAAAAAACTGCCGGTTGCAGATGGGCGGTTCCGACCAGTGGGGAAACATTACCACAGGGACGGAGCTTATCCGGCGTATCGACGGAGGAATAGCTTTTGGACTGACCTGTCCGCTGATAACCAAAGCCGACGGCGGTAAATTCGGAAAAACGGAACAGGGAAACATCTGGCTTGACCCGAAATACACTTCCCCGTACAAATTTTATCAGTTCTGGCACAATGTCAGCGACGAAGATGCAAAGAAATACATCAAGATATTCACAGTATTAGACCGGGAAACCATACATGCGCTTACCGAAATGCATGAACAGAATCCGCACGTGCGTCTGCTTCAGAAAACTTTGGCGAAAGAACTGACCTGCATGGTACATTCCGAAGAAGACTACAATAATGCCGTTGACGTCTCCAACATTTTGTTTGACAGGGGAAATACGGAAAAAATAGCAAATCTGGACGAGGCTACCTTACTCGAAGTTTTTGAGGGTGTGCCGGTATTCGAAATAAGCAGGAATGTGTTTGAATCCTGTTCGATGCTGGATTTGTTTACACAGGATGCTCCGATTATTTCGTCGAAAGGAGAATTGCGAAAACTGATTCGCGGAGGCGGTTTCAATATCAACGAAGAAAAAATCAGCGACGAAAATCTTGATATAAAAACAAAGAAACTGATTCAGGACAAATATTTACTCATCCGCAAAGGCAAGAAAGAGTATATCCTGATTAAAGTATTACAGTGAAGAAAAATAAATAGAATATAACGGATTAATAATTTAGTCATCACACTTTTCCGATCGAATTTTAGAAAAAAACCGGAGAGATCAGCACAAAAAACTGTGTCAATCTCTCCGGTCAGTGTTATCCGTGTACGGAAAACAAACTCTTACAAAGCCTCCAGTATTTTCTTCACCTTTTCGGGACTGGTTCCGATGTCAAGAAAATTACCCTGCGCATCTATCAGGAAGTTTCCTCCGGCATAATTATCATTATCCATACCAAGCTTCTGGCATATTGCATTTTTATCGCCTGCTTCGACAAACGTTTTCCATGGATATTTCTCCTGCTCGATTGCGCCGACTGCACCTCTTCTCTTGGGCGCTCGCGATATGCCTACCACCGTAAATCCACTGTCTTTATACTTTTCGTAGAGGGGTGCGAAATCCCGTCCGTCCTGCCTGTTCTCGGCGTTCCAGATTGACCATATATGGATGAGTGCGATTTTACCTTTTATCAGTTCCGACAGAGTGGTTTTGTTGCCCGTGCTGTCTTCCACCATGAAATCGGGACAGGGTTTGCCGACTGCGACTCCGGCAGCCTGTATATAGTCTTTCATCATCGCCGTATAGGGATGATCGGGATACCTGTTCTCGTACAGATCGTGAAAAACGGCGAATATCGGAGCGGTATCCGCTTTCGGTTCATGGAAATCATGGAAGTTAAAGGATAAGAATATGCGGATACATTCGAGCAACGACAAATATCCCTCGGCATTGACATTCGCTTTTGCAAATTCCAGTATTTTGTCTATATGCGCAGTTTGATATATTTGCCGGGATTCTTTCTCCAGCTCGAGCCCCTCCTGAGTTACGGCTTTACCCTGTTTTTCCAGCTCGCGCATACGTTGCCACAAATCATGCTGTTTAGCGTTGAGTTTCTCAATTTCGTCCTGTATCGCTGCGGCTTCCGGAGTGTAGTACCTTTTTTCCTTCCGAAGCTGTTCTATCTTTTGGTGACATTCTTCGTAGTGTGCAGGTACGGTTTGATACAGACTGTCGATAAACGTCTGATAGTGTCTGTATTTCCCGCCGTCTACCGTATTTTTTGAACATTCGTTCCCGTCGCCGGACAGCGTGAAATGATACGTTCCCGTTGCGGCAATAAACCGTATTCCCTGCCGTATACTGCCTTCCCGAGCGCTGTTCTCGAATATTATTCGCCAAAGTTCTTCGTGATCGGCGTAAAGCGTATATTCGAACTTGCCGTCGCGTACGGGGATAAACCGTACTCTCGGGCTATTCAGATCTTTGCCGTCAGGGATAAGCGCCAGCCGTCCGCCCCGCGGTTTACCGCTGACCTCGCCTTTCAATACACACTGCACCGGCTCGCTGTGCTTCACTTTGCAGAGTTTAATGCCGTAGACGCCTTCTTCAGGCTCTTTGGAGATCAAGTCTACTACTGTTTCGCCTTTGTCTACCGGCTCGAAATAGAGCGTAAGCGGCATTGTTCCCGATTCGGGCATAAAGACATTTTTGTCTAACTCAAACCCGTCGCATTTAAGCATTTTGTAGACCGTTCCCCTGCTGTCCCTGAGACGTCTTGCAGACGAAATCTCTACCCAGTAGTTGGGCAAATGATGTACGCTGGCATACATAACTGTCGCCGTATCGGTCAGTTCGATCCTGTCTATCGAAAAATAATCGACGCCGGCATCGTATTCGGGATTGAGGATAACCTCTCCTTTCGTGCTGCAAGCCGCTACGACCGCTGCCAATAATGCAGTCGCT
>JAISPE010000018.1 GCA_031275145.1 Prevotellaceae bacterium
CTGAAACCCAAATACAGGGAACTTATCGAACTGAGGTATATTAAAGAATATGCATACGAAGAGATTGCAGAAGAACTCAATATCCCGGTAGGAACTGTCAAAACGCGGCTTTTTCGCGCAAAAAACATGCTCGCCGAAATGCTGCTCGCCGATTCGGAAAACGGAATATGACCGATTGCTGCGACAAAACCGGGGACGTCCAAAGCTACCGCCTTCTTATCATTTTTTACAGCCCACTCGACGCAAAATGTTCCGCAAAAATTTTGAAATATTAAAATAAACATTACTTTTGCAGGCCGGATATTCGATTTAAGATTATGATCAGGATTTTGAAAACATACAGTATAATAACATGTTTAGTGTTGATATTTTTTCCGTATTTGACAGTAACCGTATCGGCGAAATACAGGATTAACGAAAAGACTGCCGAAAAAGCATTAACAGACACTGTCGTATATAAACCCTCGGCCGATTATAAGTTTGCGAAGGCAACGCCTAATGTAATTATCGACAGAGACAGTTCGCTGTACGGTTTGTTCGGGAAATTAAACTGTTTGCGGACTTCGGCGGGCGATTCCGTAAAAACCGTTTCGATTGTGCATATCGGCGATTCACATATTCAGGCTGATTTTTTTACGGGAACAACCCGGAAATTAATGAATCACTATTTCGGGAATCCGGGAAGAGGTCTTATCGCGCCTAACAGACTGATGAAAAGCAATAACGGACAGCATTACAGGATAACGTCTACAAACCGGTGGAAACATTCCTTTGTCGTAAAACCCAATGACATACCTATCGGAATCACAGGACTGGGACTGCAAACAAACGATATGACGGCAGATATCAATATTCTCACTGTCGACGAGTCGTTTCCCGGCGAATGGGATTTCAACAAAGTAACGGCTTACTGCAATTTCGACAAAACGGATATTTACCTGTGTCACCCGAATGTCGTAAGGACAGACAGCCTCAGTCAGTTTGCCCGCGCCTTTCTGCTGGATACCATGACCAACAATGTGGAAATAAACTTTATATCATCCGAAAAAGAAATTTCCGTATCGGGCTTCCATCTGTCTAACGGCAAGGGCGGCGTATTTTATCATTCGATAGGTGTCAACGGAGCGAAATTCTTTAATTATAACCAGTGTTCCGAAGACTTTTATCAGCAAATTGCATCTCTCAATCCCGACCTTGTGATAATATCGCTGGGAACAAACGAGGCGATGTTAAAAACAGTCGACAGCGACCGGCTACATTCGGACATATCCGAGTTTGTATTTAACATAAGACATTCGTCACCAAACACAACCGTAATATTTACCACTCCTGTCGAAACATTTGCAAGAGCAGGCAGAAGAACGCCTGCCGTTCCCAATCACAGAGCCGGAAAAATAAGGGATATCATTGTCAATTTTGCCGAAACAAACGTATATCCGTACTGGGACCTGTACAGTATCGCCGGAGGCAAAGGCTCTTCCGTTGAATGGAACAAAAAGAAACTGTTTGTCAAAGACAGAATACATTTAACCCGCAGAGGGTACGAATATCAGGGCGAACTTCTGTTTGAGGCGATTGTCAAATCATACAATCAATATATAAAAGCGAATACATGATCACGGGTCTGGACTTTGACAAGCTTGTCCATCTGTTTTTGTATGACCGCAATGCACCCTTGATATTCAACAGCGGTTTTTTCCTCTTCCTGTTCTGTATTTTCCTGTTTATATACATCAGACTGAGGGGAAAAGATAATTACAGGATTATTTACGTCATTCTGTTTTCATACTATTTTTACTACAAATCGAGCGGGATATATTTCCTGATAATGTCGTTTGTGACGGTCTGGGATTTTTTTGCCGCCCGCGAAATGCATTCCACAGCAAACAGATCGAAACGGAAACTGCTGATGCTCCTCAGCATTGCGGCAAATCTGGGCATGCTCTGTTATTTCAAATACACAAACTTTTTTTACGAAATGTATTGCGGTTTGAGTGGCCGCAGTTTTTCGTCTTTCGATATATTTCTGCCGGTAGGAATTTCGTTTTTCACATTCCAGTCGATGAGCTATACGATTGATGTTTACCGGAAACAACTGATTCCGTTAGACAAAATACAGGATTTCGCTTTCTACATTTCATTTTTCCCGCAACTGGTCGCCGGACCGATAGTGCGTGCCAGAGATTTCATACCGCAAATCCGCAAACCGCTGTTCGTCGGCAACGAAATGCTTGGGAGAGGGATATTTCTGATTGTTGCAGGTCTGTTCAAAAAAGCCGTAATATCGGATTATATAAGCGTGAATTTTGTAGACAGGATTTTCGACAATCCGAATTTATATTCGGGTGTAGAAAATCTGCTTGGATTATACGGATATACACTCCAGATTTATTGCGATTTTTCGGGATATTCCGACATGGCGATTGGCATAGCCCTGCTGCTGGGATTTCATTTCAATATCAATTTCGATTCTCCATATCAGTCGGCCACAATAACCGAGTTTTGGCGAAGATGGCATATTTCCCTCTCGTCATGGCTGCGCGATTATCTGTATATTTCGCTGGGCGGCAATCGCAAGGGAAAAATACGGACATATATCAATTTAATCGTCACAATGTTGCTTGGAGGATTATGGCACGGTCCCTCATTGAGGTTTATATGCTGGGGAGCTATACACGGCCTTGGTCTGGCGATACATAAACTGTTTATGGGGCTGTTTCCGGCGCTGAAACCTTCCGGCCATAAAATGAAACCGGTGTGGAGAATACTCGGAACAGTGTTTACATTCCATTTCGTTTGTTTTTCGTGGATATTTTTCAGAGCGGAAACTTTCGAAACAGCAGTAAATATGATAAAACAGATATTTACTTTCTTTCATCCCGAAATACTTGCAGATGTGCTGAAAGGATATAAAATGGTGTTTGCTGTCATGGCTGTCGGGTTTATCCTGCATTTTATGCCCAAAAGTCTGGAAAATAAATTTATCAGCCTTACGGTCAGAATGCCGTTAATATGGAAAGCCATAGCTGTGACGGCCATTATCGTGTTTATAATGCAGATTAAGTCTTCGGAAATCCTTGCATTCATTTATTTTCAGTTTTAAGATATGGCGGCTTGACAATCGATAACTGTCAATTATTCTTATCGATCTGGCGGAAATATTTTTCGTCGAAATTCACTAAATAAAGTTGTTTGGATGCGCGGGTTATGGCAGTATAGAACCATCTAAGGTCTTCAAAAGTAAGATTGTCGTCTGCAAAATAGGGACAGTCTAAAAAAACGCATTCCCATTGACCGCCCTGTGACTTGTGGCATGTGACAGCGTAAGCAAATTTAATCTGTAAAGCATTGAAAAACGGGTCTTCCTTGATAGCCGTATATCTTTGTCTTTTATTTGTAATGTGTGCATAATCTTCGGCAAGACTGTAGAACAGTTGCTGATTCATTTCGGCAGGCAGTGAAGCCGATTCTATGCTTAGAGTATCCAGAATAGCCTTGTTCTCTATTTCAAGATTATTGTAGTCGGGAAATTCCAGTATTATGTCGGCAAAATGCAGTCCGTAACGTTGCTGATATTTTTTTATCCTTCTGACAGTTGCCATGTCGCCGTTGGCAATAAAATCTATTTCTTCCATATCTTTGGATAACCGGTAATTGTTCTTGACAACCATAATTCTGTCGCCGGAAACAATCTCGTCTTCCATAAAAAACACCCTGTTTCTTATACCCTCATTATATTTATTCGCTCTTTTGTTTGATCTGCAAATAACTATTGTTTCCTCCTGTCCGTATTTAGCGTATGCATCCGAAAGCGTTTCAATCAGATCTGTTCCCGTAATACTCGTGATGTCAGGGAAATCGGTCCGGAATTTGGGAAATCTGACATCGTTGGCTTCAATCTGTTTTCTGATTTCCGTTGCGTTGAACAGTATTCCCGATTCATTAGCCTGCCTGACAACTTCTTTCAATTCCATATCCATACAGTTACCGTAACGTTCGAGTCTGTTGATGTCCAGCGCAGGGCTAAGGTTGAATCCTACAGGAGGAAGCTGGGCGCTGTCGCCAACGATAATAACCTTGCATTTCGTACCGTTTCGAATATAGGTCATCATATCTTCCAGCAAGTTTCCCGATCCGAAGATCGACTGTTCGTATGAATTTCCCGAAATCATGGACGCTTCATCCACAATGAAAACAGTGTTTTTGTACATATTCGGAGCAAGCGAAAACACCGACTGTTCTTCCATGGATTTCTGTCTGTAAATTTTTTTATGTACGGTAAATGCCTGTAATTCCGAGTATGAAGCCAGGACTTTGGCAGCCCGCCCGGTAGGGGCCATCAGCACCGTATTAATTCTTAATTCTCTAAGACTCCGTACCAGAGCGGCAATTACCGAAGTTTTGCCGGTTCCGGCATATCCTTTCAGCAAAAAAATCGGCATATTTGCGTCTAAAATAAACTGCGCAAGGCTTCGAATTAACTTTTTCTGGTCTGACACAGGAATAAATTTTAGCTTGTTTTCTATAAGATTAACAATAAGTTCAGTGTCCATGACGAAAAATTAATTTAACAAATAATACTTTCATATAATTTTTTTTCTAACTTTGCGCAAATATAATTGATTTTTTGATTTTAGTAAAATTTAATGAAATATAAAAATAAAAGATAATGAAAACTATTATTCAAATTATTTTAGGCGTTATTGTCGTCGTTTTGGCCTATTTGTTATATGATAGCTTGATGGAGCCTATCCGTTTTAACAAGGCGGTTGAATATCGTAAAGAGATGGTCGTTCAACGGTTGAAGGACATAAGAGATTTGCAGGTAGCATATAAGGACAGCTACGGTCGTTTTGCAGGAGGGTTTGATACCTTAATCAACTTCTACAAAAATGACAGTCTAAAAATTGTTAAACAGGTTGGTTCCTGGGATGATTCGGTCGCTGTTGCCAAAAAACAGGTTTACACCGACACCATAAGGATTGCAGTGAAAGATTCTCTGTTTAAAAACGTTGCAAGATTTCACATTGATTCCATTGCTCTTGTGCCGATTGTGCGGGACTCAATCAAGATGGATACCGTTTCGTATCTGTCTATTTCGAGAGTGATTATTCCTCTGTTTGAGGCGAGTGTTCATAATGATGTCTATCTTAAAGGTCTGGATCGGCAAGCGATTGTTAATCTTAATGATGAACATAAGAATATGAACAAATATCCGGGACTTAAAGTCGGAAGCATAACCCAGCCCAATAACAATGCGGGTAACTGGGAATAAAAGAATTGAATCGACAGACGAACAGGTTTTTTTTGACAGATTTGCAGGATTAACACGTTTTTGTAAATCATGTCTTTTTATAAGTGAAGATTGAATGCGGTACGGCATTGATTATGTTGATAAAAGTTACTGTTTAACAGGAAATAAAGATTATAGATTGTCCATTCAGGTTAGCCTGAATGGATTTTCCTTTTGTATATACGATGCCGGTAAACAGAAATATGTTGTACTGAAAAATTTCCCCTATTCCGAGAATATCCTGGATTTCAACATCTGGACAAAGGAAATCAACAGGATAGCAGAAAACATGGCTGGCTATATTCATACTGAACATCCTGTTAAATGTCTGTTTTTCTCCAGAAAAAATGTTCTTATTCCGGAAAATATTTTTTCCGTAAACAATATCCGTCCGTATATCTCATTTTTCTTTCAACTCGATGAGCTTGATGAAATTCACTACAAATATATTCCCGAACTTGAGGCATATTGCTGTTTTGCCCTGCCAAGTCCGGTAGTGTCCAAAATCATTTCCCGCTTTGGCAAATCGAACTTTTTCAATCAGGCATATCAAATAATTCACCGGACAAAAAACTTCGGCACGGGAATGAATGTTGTGTTTTGCGGTAATTTTATGGATATAAGTATATTTAAGGACAGTAAACTTATATTGAACAATTCTTTCGAAATATTTGATATTAAAGATATAATCTATTTTATTGCAGCCCTGTCCGACAAGTTTGGAATGGGAGATGCGCCCGTATACATATCAGGGGATATTTCGACAAACGAGATAAGAAATCTGAAAAAGTTTTTCCCGTCTATCGTTCAGGAACAAAACAGGAAAATATCGGTGTTGCTCGGCTCGGAAGTGTCGACAAAATATTACAATCTCTTATCGTTACAGGAATGCGAATAATCAGTGGACAGTATAAGGGACGTATATTGCCCGCCGTTCCCAAAGGATTTAAAGCCCGGCCAACTACGGATTTTGCCAAAGAAAATTTATTCAATATTCTGGAAAATCTGTTCGATCTCAATTCCGTCAAGGTCCTTGATCTTTTTGCCGGAACAGGCGGGATATCATACGAGTTCGCTTCGAGAGGAAGTAAACATATTGATACTGTCGAAATCGAGCCTTTGCATTATATGTATGTGAAAAAAACTTCCGAAGCCCTGGCTTTAAAACAAATACATGTTATACGAAACGATTCTTTCCGTTTCCTCAAATTCTGTCATGAATCATACGATATAATCTTTGCAGACCCTCCGTATGCTAACGCTCAAACGGCACATATCCCCAAGCTGGTGTTCGACAACAAATTACTGAACGAAAAAGGATGTCTGATAATCGAGCATTCATCAAATAACAGCTTCCCGGAAACAGAAGGTTTTATACAACAACGACGCTATGGCAGCGTAAACTTTTCTTTTTTCGGGAACTGACAGAAAACTCATCCAGCCGCGTACAGGAAAGTCCCGGCAGGGACCCTTGCCGTAAGCTAATGCCGTCACTTTAAAGTACAAAAGGCTGCAACAAAAAGTATTCCGGCAGGAAACTTTCCTGCCGGAATACAGTGAGTTATAACCTTTTTCTTAAATTGATAACATTGTGTTTTTAGCTACGGATATTGGACTCCTTCGCTCCTCGCTCAGCGCGTAGCGTCCTCGCTACGCCGCAGCTAAAAGCAAATCTCCAGACTTGCGGCAAAGCGGGAGCTTTGCTTTTAACTCGACGTAGTCTGGAGACTACGCCGAGCGAAGAACAAAAGCGAAAGGGCAATTTTTTTGTCCCTCCGACGGACGACCTCATGGCAACGACAATCGCAGAGGCAAAATCTTTTTGCCCCTGCGATGTTTCGCAATGACGACGAAGCGTTGACATGATACCGCGATCTGTAATTTTTTCCCGGCATTTCATCCCCGCAGGGACTTTTTCACGCCTTCCTCACATGAGATACAAAATCAGATGTACTGTAAAGCCATTCGATAATACGATTATCAGTATATCATGGACAATCAATTATAACAGAGATATCCGTTTTATGCAATAAAAATACTTAAAAATAACTTTATCCAATCAAAAACAGAATATTATCAAACAATAACAAGTCTACCGTCGATGAAATAAACAGCTACTCTTTTTTCAGTAAACTGATTATCTCATTTTTGTTTTCAATGACATCTTTCAAATGCGCCACTTCTTTTTTCAACAGAATATTTTCGACCTCCAAATTCGGCACAATATTGTTGCTTGCCAGATTAAAGTCCGGTTCCGTTAAAAAATCAAATACTGAAACGTCCAAACATTTTGCAATCTGATACAGACGGAGAATAGACGGATTAGTCTTTCCCCTTTCAATTTTTGAATACGCAGTGATCGAGATGCCAAGTTCGTTGGCAATACTCTCCTGATTCAACCCTTTACTTACACGTGTAACTCTAATATTAGTTCCTATCCGATGTAATTCCATAAACTAAAATATATTCCTCCTCATATTAATTAATAATTGTGCAAAACTACGAATAATATTTCATAAAAACACCAAATCGACGATTATAATTAATCTAATTGGAAGTTACTATTTTTTGTAGCTTAAACTTCGAGTTTGTTTCCGGCAATGGCATGCCCGATATTTTGCTCTGAAAATGGCCAAAAATACCCGAAATTTTCCGTAAAAAATTAAAAAAATCGCGTCTTTTCATCATTAAAATTCCGGCAGAGAAAAAAACCTGACATTTTCTTCCTTATTTTTACATCTTTTAGAGAAATTTTTAGCGAAGTATAAAAAATTATATAATTTTGCAGCGTATTTTTTAAATTTTGTTCACCTAAATGAAATATATATTTGTATGAAAAGGAAACTCAGAATGGGAATGGTTGGCGGCGGAAACAATGCCTTTATTGGCGCGGTACACCGTATGGCGGCCTTTTTGGACAATCAGATCGAATTAGTTTGTGGTTGTTTCAGTAGAAATCCCGAAATATCGTTAGAATCGGGAAAATCGTATTATCTTCCTGAAAACCGGATATACAAGACGTATCAGGAAATGATGGAAAAAGAAGCGCAACTGTCCGAATGCGAGCGCATGGACTTTGCCGTAATCGTAACACCAAATGTCGATCACTACGGACCGGCGATTCTGGCTCTTGAAAAAGGATTCCATGTCGTACTGGACAAGCCGATGACTTTCAGTCTCGAAGAGGCAAAAAAGCTGAAAACCAAAGTCGATGAAACGGGTCTGGTTTTGGCGCTCACTCATGTGTATTCGGGATATCCCGCTGTTAAAGAAGCAAAAGCCCGTTTTGCACGAGGCGATTTCGGACAGATTCGCAAGGTTTATGTTGAATATCCGCAAGGATGGCTCTCAAAAAGAATTGAACTTGAGAGCGGAAATAATGCAGGATGGCGCACAGACCCGAAACGTTCCGGCAAGGCAGGGGGAATGGGCGACATCGGCACACATGCATGGCATTTGTCCGAGTATATTACCGGATTGAAGGTTACCGAATTATGTGCTGAAATAAAAGCTTTCGTTCCGGGACGTCCGATAGACGATGACGGCGCTGCTCTGCTGAGATACGACAACGGAGCAACGGGAGTGCTTATAGCAAGTCAGGTAGCGGTAGGCGACGCCAATGCGATTAAAATACGCGTGTATGGAGAAGAAGGCGGTATCGAATGGGCGCAGGAAAATCCGAATACTTTGATAGTCAAATGGGGTAATAAACCTTCGGAAATATATTCCGTCGGCGGCAACACTTTCCTGACACCGGCCGCACTGTATTATACCCGTACACCGGCAGGACATCCGGAAGGCTTTATCGAAGCTTTTGCCAACATCTATCGTAATTTCGCCTATACCGTACAGGCAAAAATTGCCGGCGAAACACCCAAACCCGAATGGCTGGATTTTCCAACTGTCAATGATGGACTTAGAGGAATGCAATTCATCGAAACCGTCGTCAAGTCAGGATATGAAAACGAGGTTAAATGGGTTAAATGGGTAGAATAAAAGTTTTTTATTTAAAATTTTTTAATGTGTCCTGACTCAAAACAGGGCAAGATTTACTGTTGAGACCTCTGAATCCGCATGGATTCGGAGGTCTTTTTCCTTTTTTTGACATAATTAACAAAATTTGCATAATTAACAGACTTTGTAAATTATGAAAATTGGCTTCGTCAGAACTCCCGCAAAGGCACAAAATTTTACCGCAATTCTTTTTTACCGCAAAGGCCCAAGAACACAAATGTTACACAAAGCCCTTTGTGTAACATTTGCGGTAAAAAATATAATTATCAATTATTATTAATTGATTTACCCATGACTAAATCCAGCGTACCTCC
>JAISPE010000107.1 GCA_031275145.1 Prevotellaceae bacterium
AAAAAAGCGCTGACCGGTGTCTTTCGCAGTTAAAAACATTGCTGTCATCTCAAAATCAGCGAATGATTAATGTCGGACGGGCAGTGGAACAGTATATTAATACTGAATTGGGTAAGTTATCGGGAATATGTGACGGATGGCACGTCTCTTCCGATATCATTGAATCCGTATTCGGATTTTATAAAGCAAAAAAATCTCCCGATCCGATGAACGGTGTCACCGGACAAATTTTCCTTCTGCCTGTCCTGACGAAACTGAAAGCCGAACCCGATCTTGACAGCAGCTGTTTTAAGGTATATCCGGAAAATGTGTTTTTGCGGGATATAAACGAATGGAAAAACACGTATTTGTCTTAAAATAGAGCGGTTAAACGAAGAAAAATGCTCGCGGGATAGACTAAAAATTTCCACGGTAGAAAGGACGGTTTGGACACCCTACCCGCAGGGACGACACTTTATTAACCGTATGCTTTAGCTTACGGCATGAGCGGTAAGGAAACAGTTATAGAGTATTACAGTATTGTTTCAATGCGTTTTTGTAAATGTTTTTCAAATCTTCAATCAGCGATTCGGGTTCGATAACCTTTACGGTATCGCCATACGAAAGCAGTTCCATCAGGAAATCATGTGTAAGATATACGGTGAGGCTGATTTGGAGTTCGTCGTCCGTATCTTTGACAATCTCCTGCGTGTCGTGCAAAGGCAGTGATTTGGCGTATTTTCCATGAAACGCATCGAACGACAGAACAACTTTGCTCGGTTTGTCGGCGTTGGGAGATATTATCCCGAAACAGTATTTGAGTTCTTCGTTTACGTCGAAATGTTCGTCGGGAACGAACTGTATCTCGCTTATTTTCATGTCGAATATGCGGTCTAAAGCATAACATTTGACTTTCCCGTCGTAGAGGTCTTTTGCAAAAAGATACCACCGGCTTTTAAACTCTTTCAAAGTCAGCGGTTCTACTGTCCGGCTTTCGTGATGTTCCCTGTAATATTTCCGGTAGTTAAACGTTGTCTGCCGGCTGTTTTTGACGGCGTACAGCAGGCCGGGGAGATGTCCGGTACCCTGTGAACTGCGTTTTTCCAGATGAAAATAAGGCGAATGACGTTCATATACTTTCAAAACATGATACATGTCGAAAGCCTCGAACATGCGGTCGTTGGTTTCGGGGTCGTCTTCCTCTTCGATATAATAGAATTTTCCCGAAAAATCATATTTGATATAAATCCCGTAAATCGTGCCTATATCGGCCAAATCACGCGAAAACGTGCGCATGGAAACGGTATAGTCATAATAACCGTCTATCTCCGATTCGCGTTGCAGATAATCGTTAATCTCTTCAAATGTGGCATGTTTGGCCTTTTTTATTTTCCTGATTATAAAACTGTGCCGCTTTGTAATTGCATTATTGGACATAATAAATATTTTTGCGCAAAATTAATCATTAATAATTAATTGTTGGTAAGAGCAAATATTTTAATACCCCTGTATTTGAAAAATAACTGTCTGTCACGGTGAAAAAAAATAGACTATGACGTATTTTGGCATAGCGACACATTACCTTTGCGTCAAAATCAGGACAGATTTCGTTAATTAAAAATAAAGTTATAAAGTTACAGTCATGAAATTTAACAGTTCGACACAGGGAAAGTACAAAGTCTCCAATTACGAAGGAGCGCCGGCCTATCGTTTATCGCCCAGATGGTATTTATACAGCGCTGTTGTAACATCTGCGCTGAATGACAAATTCTACGAAACGGCAGATGACCGTTTGGAAACGATTCGGGAGCTGATAAGAGAAAACAGTCCGCAATTTGTAGCCCGTCTGGCCGTTTACGCTCGCGAACAGATGAATCTCCGTTCTATCCCGCTGGTATTGGCGGTTGAACTGTCGAAAGTTCATGCCGGCGATTCGCTGGTTGGCCGTTTGACTTCCAGAATAATTCAGCGTGCAGATGAAATTACGGAGTTACTGGCTTATTATCAACAGTCGAACAGTCGTAACGGGATAAAAAAGCTGAACCGTTTGTCAAAGCAGATACAGTACGGATTGCAGAATGCGTTTAACAAATTTGACGAATATCAGTTTGCCAAATATAATCGCGCTGTGGAAGTGAAATTGCGTGACGCTCTGTTTCTGGTTCATCCTAAGGCAAAGGACGGCAATCAGCAGGCTTTGTTCAATAAAATTGTTGAAAATAAACTGGAAACGCCGTATACATGGGAAACGGAACTGTCGATTTTAGGACAGACCGAATTTTCTTCGATAGAAGAGATAGCAGCGGCTTTCAGGGCTAAATGGGAAGAATTGATTGATAGCGGAAGACTTGGCTACATGGCTTTGCTGCGTAATTTGCGAAATATCGAAAAATGTGCGGTCTCGGCAAGACATGTAAACCGGGTCTGCGAAACGCTGGCTTCGGAAGTCAATGTCCTTAAGTCAAAACAGTTGCCTTTCCGTTTTCTGGCTGCTTACCGTGAACTGTCGAAAATCGGCTCCGGTTATGCAGGTAAAATAATGGATGCACTGGAAAAAGCCGTTACGGTTTCTGCCCGCAACATTGCCGGTTTCGACGAATCGACAAAAGTGCTTGTCGCATGCGACGTTTCGGGCTCAATGCAACATCCGGTTTCGCCGAAAAGCGCTATACAAAATTACGATATAGGCCTGATGCTCGGCATGCTGCTGAAGTCGCGCTGCGAAAATGTGATATCGGGAATTTTCGGCGACAGATGGAAAACGGTTAATCTGCCCAACAATAGTGTTTTATCCAATGTAGACGCCTTTTACAAACGCGAGGGCGAAGTGGGATACTCTACGAACGGTTATCTGGTTATACAGTATTTGATCGACCGTCAACAGATAGTGGATAAAATCATGATGTTCACCGACTGTCAAATGTGGGACAGTCGTGGAGGCAATATCTCCATGCAGGATGTATGGAAGAAATACAAAGCGATTGCACCCGATGCCAGGCTGTATTTGTTTGATTTGTCAGGTTATGGTACGACGCCTTTAAATATTGCCGGTAAAGACGTGTATTTGATAGCCGGCTGGTCGGATAAAATATTCGACATGCTGACCGCTCTCGATAACGGAACGGATGCACTGGAACAGATTGAAAATATACTGCTGTAGAAGTAAATATGAGTGACGGGTTATAAGCGCCGGCCAGCCGCTCACCGCTCATCTTTATAAAGAATTTTTATATAACGCCGTAGATTGGCGCAGTTGTGCAGTATCTTTGCATAAAAATTCGATTACAGGTTCTTTTATTTTAGACATACAGGCAAGCGCCGTAGAAAAGAGTTACTTCGAAATATGAATATGGAAAAAAACAGTCTCTTTTCATCTGTTGCCTTGCCTTTTTTAACATACAGATTTAATGAGATGCCGTATTAAAGGGTTACTTCGTGAAAATAACGTAATTTATAATCCCTTTATGCCAATTGCTCTCATTATTTTTGACCAGTATTAGCAAGCGCCGTAGAAAAGAGTTACTTCGAAATATGGACAAAACAGTCTCTTTTCATCTGTTGCCTTGCTTTTTTTTATATAAAACAGTTGTGAATGCCGCAGGCAGAAGTTATTTTGAATTGATTTTCCCCGAAGACGATTATTTTTTGTGACCATGTCATGTTTTGGCGCACTGCCTTTCTACCTTTGCGCCGTATTTCGATACGGATGTTCTTTGACATTACTGGAAAATCTTTTTTTATGTCATTAAAATTGAAACAAAAACAGGGAT
>JAISPE010000350.1 GCA_031275145.1 Prevotellaceae bacterium
AAAATTACTTTACCGTCAGGAGAATACAATGGCTGTTTTCCCGATTGGGGATCAACGATCGCTAACCGTTCATGAGCCAGTATAGCATTATCTCCACAGTATATTCCCGACCAATCAGGGCCTCTATGCCTGATTTTCTTAGACATCATCAATACCTGCGATCTCAGACTGTTCGTACTCTGTTTCAGATTAAAAACTCCAACTATTCCACACATAAAACCATATTTTTATTAATATCAAGCACAATGTTCATAATTAAAACGCAAAAGTAATATAAAAATACCATATACAAATATATAAAAATCTTAAAACAGATTAAATCCTTATAACCAGAAATTAACGTATTACGTACAAAACCTAGTTTTTACCTTACTTCCCAAACAAAACAACCCTGGCAGAGCCATTTTCCATGTGTAAATCCATATAATCTTTACCAAAACTGCATGTCAAACAAAAAAATTAAACAATTTGCAAAATATAATCATTTGATAAACAAAATGTCTATTGAGCGGGATAAAAAATCATAAAATGCAAAAAAATGTTGCACGGATAATTTTTCCATTACTTTTGTATCGTTAAAAGAACGAATAATAATAATAATTATATAATTGCGTTATTTTATCTAATTTACTCATCTCTTAATTGTTGTTAATAAATATATTTAAGTATGAATATATCGCAGATTTCCGTCATTTAAGCCGTGCCGCAAATCTGCTGCAAATTTACAATAAAAATTCGATACAGACATAAGTATCAATAATTATTCGAAAATAAAAATCCCTGAAAACATTTTGTTTACAGGGATTTTTCAATTATTGCCTATTGTTGTTTGTAACGGCTTATTTCACTTCCTGTAAATCCACCAGTATACGATAGGCACAACGAACAGGCTGACAGGCGTACCCATAATCATTCCGCCAATAGTCGCTATGGCCAAAGGTTTTTCTAACTGTGAGCCAAGATCGCTGGTAAACAGCAGCGGTACCATACAGACGATGGATGTTAAACTTGTCATTATGATTGCCTTTAAACGCCGGCGTCCGGCCTCGTGGATTGCGGCCATCAGCGAATAGCCTTCTTTACGGAGCTGGTTCATGACATCTACTTTCAGGATAGAGTCGTTAATAATGATACCCGAAGTGACTACCAACCCTATGGCAGACATGAGATTCAGCGAATGACCGGAGACATATAGCAGCGCCAGAGCGAAAGTTATATCAACCGGGATTTCGAACAGAATGATCAGCGGCTGCTTGAAATTCTCGAACTGTGACGACAGGATGAAAAACATCAGCAGGATAGAGATAAATAGAATGACAGTCATTTCGTTTATCATCTTTTTGTTGGAGAAGAAAGTACCCGAAAAGTCCACCTCCCAGTCCATATCTTTGATATTGTCCTGCGAAACCGATTCGATAATTCCTTCCGGATTATCCGTTTCGTAATAATAAAACGGGATATATTCTCCGGCTTTTCCCGCCACTATCGTTTTCAGGTCTTCGGAACGGGTGACTGTCACGAAAGTCGATAAAGCCAGCATATTGCGTCTCTCGTCGGTATTCGTCGAAGTTTCGACCAGAGTTTCGTCAATAATCTCCTGAACGGTTTTCTCGTCATCGCCCAGAATAATTGGCAGATACTGCTGCTGCGAGCGTAAAGTCGCGAATTTGTTTTCCTTGAAAGCTGTGCGTAATGTACGGGCAATCAAATCATACGAAATATTATACAGTAACAGTTTTTCGCGGTCGATGCGCAGATTCAACTGGTGTTGAAACGAATTTCCGACAGGCGTTTCTCCCGTTATTTTCCCGACATTCTGCTCCAGATCGCGAATAATACCGGCGTTTATTTCCCGCGCCTTATTTGTCGTATAATATTCTACGACAAGATCGGGTTCACCGGTCGAAAATATTTTTTCGAATATTGTTCCAACCGGCTCATAAGACACTAATGCATCGGGATATATGCCGGAAATATATTTCGTTATCTTTTCTTTCAGGGCAGGAATTTCCTTCGCTGTTTTTGTCCGTACATAAAATTCCGATTCGGATGAAGTCTGTTCTTTTTCACGGTTCAGCAGGAATTGCTGCTGTCCGGTCAGTGCGGAATTTTCTTCCGTGACGGTATCCAGTACTTTGGACAGTTTCAGGCAGCGTTCGTAGTTTTCCTGTAAATGGATGTTCCGATTCCAGTCAATTTTTATAAGCATCTCGCTTTGATTGATATCCGGCATTTTTTCTTTCGGTATAATCATGAACAGCCAGAAGCAGAGAGGGAGTGTTAATAATATCAGTGTGAATGTTACTGTCTTGTGTGTGAATACCCAGTTGATTCCCGTATCATAAAGTCGAAATGCAAGAGATTCTTTTTCCCCGTTTTCCGGCCGTTTTTCGGGTGTTGCGGGAGGAGTTTTTTTGCGAAATCTGCGCGGCATGCGCGCCGAATAGATTATCTTGTAAAGTACGGGAATAAAGATAATTCCTGTAAGGTATGAAACAAGCAGCCCGACTGTTACGGAAAATGCCTGATCGAAAAATATGGCGCCTGCCATACCGCTCAGGAAAATCAGGGGAGCAAATACCGATATGTTTGTCAGTGCGGAACTTAGCATAGGTATGGCGATTTCTTTTGTCCCTGCTGCACAGGCATCGGGTAGAGGAAGTTTGCGCCGGTACTGCCCGATATTGTCGCCGACCACGATGGAATTGTCGATCATGTTTCCCGAAGCGAGTATCAATCCGGTGAGCGATACCACATTCAGTGAAATATTGAAGAAGTAGAAGAAAAGCAGACTGATAACCAGCGACACGAAAAGTCCTAACCCGATAATCAGCGAGAGTCTGCCGTCTTTGAGGAATATAACCGAAACAAAAAACACGAAGATAAAAGCAAGTATCAGGTTTTGTTGCAGATTCGAAATGGTATAGTCCAACAGTTCGGTTTGATTTTGTGTAACATTAAATTCAATTTCGGGAAAGTCATGCCTGAACCGGTCGATTTCGTCATTCATGGCTTTCTGCATGTTGCTCATGTTTTCTTCCGACTGTTTGATTACCGAAAGGACAATCGCCCGCTTACCGTTATATATAGCCATTCCCTTTTCTTTTTCCGGAGCTGTTTCGACTTTGGCAAGATCTTTCATCTGGTAAATGCGGTCGTTTTTACGGATATAGATATCCCGGATGTCTTCCACCGTACGCAGGATAGACGAGAAACGGATGACATATTCGAAATATCCGTCGCGAACGGTCATGCTTCCCGGCTCCACATTGTTGTTATTGAGCGCCGATTCGATGTCCGACAGGGTTATTCCACTGACTTCCATCAGGGTTTTATCGGGCGAAATAATCACTTGCCGTTTCATCATCCCCGAAATGTCAACCATGGCCACCTGCGACAGCTGTTCAAACCGACGGCGGATAACCGTTTCGGCAAATTCGCTTAATTCAATGAATTTGGGAACGTCGGTATGTTCAAAACTGATGTCGGAACGAAGCGTTAAGTCCAGATTGAAAACGGGAATATCCGTTGCGCTGGCTTTGACTACACGCGGCCGTTCGACCTCGCGCGGAAGAAAGTTCATCGCCGCATCAATCTTTTCATTTACTTCGATAAAAGCCAGATCGGTATTGGCTCCATATTCGAAAGTCAGGAAAATCACGGCGCTTCCGTCGCGGGTTTCGCTGCGAATGTCGCGCAACTTGCTTACCTGCATCAGTTGCTGGCGTACGGGACGCACAGTGGTATTCTCGAGTTCTCTGGCAGAAGCATTTTGTCCCGAAATCTGTACGGTGATTTCCGGAATGGCAATATCTGGCAGTAGCGACACGGGAATATTCATGTATGTGATGATACCCAGTATAAAAAATGCTACGAATACCATCATGACAGACGTAGGCCGCCGAACAAAATAATGGAAAATCATCTCAAATCAGTAATTAAAAAATGAATATTTGATGACACTGCCCGATAAGGTTTCAGCATTTTAATGGCAAATTCGTAACTCTTTTCTTCCAATAATGATAGTGTTTCCATATTGCATTGATATATTCTTAAAACCTTTTATTTTTTAAGCGCTACCGGTGACTGGTCGGCCAGATTGATGTTTCCTTCGTAGATGATAGAATCGCCGGCGCTTAATCCTTCCGTAATTACATAGCTGTCGGAGTTTTCCTGAGCCGTCTGTACGTATACCCATGCCGCTTTGTTCCGGTCAAGTCTGAACACGACTTTTTTGTTGGTACGAAGTACAACCGCCGATTTGGGAACGACAAGCTGTCTGCCGAGCAAAAGCTGCACACGTACTCTCACATTCATGCCTTCGTAAATTTTATTGTCCCTGTTACTTATGACGGCTTTCACCTGTAC
>JAISPE010000045.1 GCA_031275145.1 Prevotellaceae bacterium
ATGAGCCTTATCGTTATCCCCTGCGTTTATTATGTCTTTGAAAAAATGAAAAAACGAAACAGTAAATCAGTTACAGATTAAGGTTTGACGGGAATTATTTGTACTTTTGTGAATCTTTAATATATAAAAAATATAAAAATGAGCAGATGCCGTTTACGGCGACCGAAGCCGGTTTATCAGCAATAACAGCTCAATGGGGGAAGAAAACACCCCCATTTGGGACGAAATCGCCTCAATTGGTGATAACACCAACTCAATTGGTGATAACACCAACTCAATTGGTGATAACACCAACTCAATTGGTGATAACACCATTTCAATTGGTGATAACACCATTTCGATTGGTGACAACACCATTTCGATTGGTGACATCACCATTTCAATTGGTGACATCACCAATTCGATTGGTGAAGACATCGTTTTATCTACTGAACATAAATATTTACAGTGTATTATGAAAAAAATACATATAAAAGCCGGAAGCACGAACGACAGAAACGAAAGACGTAAAAGCCGAAAGCACAAGACCCGAAACGTTGGAGTCCAGCCCCTCCCCTGCGGGCCCTGCGGGACTTGACAGTTATCAATCATCAGGATATTTCCGAAACGGCAATCATTTTGTTTGCGTTTTAACCCATGTCAGGATTTCGTCCAGAGCGGCAGGTGCAAACGTTTGTTCTATCGTTGCATATTCTGTCGGTGAGCCGGTTGTACATTCCTGAAAAAGATGATTTAATCCCGGAAATTTCTTTACCGTCAACTGTTTGTTTCCGCCTTTGCTCAGCGCTGTTTTGATCGCTTCCAGATTTATTTCGGCGGGAACTTGCAGATCTTTTTCGCCATTTATCGCCAGGACAGGACATTTTACTTTTTCCAGTGTCGGAGCGGGGTCGTATTTGAGAAAATATTGCATCCACGGACTTGTCACACGTTGTATGGAGGCGTTGATTTCTTCCGGTTTTAACGTATCCTGAATGTCTTTTGCTGCCTGTTTTAAATAATCGGCCAAATCAGTTTTTAGCTGCTCCGTATCCGTTGATTTCAGGACGATATCAAATGCTCCCCCGTGAACAGTTCTGTTGTGATTTCTGTCTTCATCGCTTATTCCGTAAACTTTGCCGATTAAATCCTGTTGCATCAGGAGGAGTTTGTCGCCACGAATCCCCGTACCTGCCAGCAGGACGATAAATGCGATATCTCTGTTTCGGGCGGCAATCATGGGAGCGATAATTCCTCCTTCGCTGTGTCCTGCCAGGCCGATTTTTTTGCGGTTAATTTCCTTGCGGGTCTGCAGATATTTCACTCCGGCTTCCGCGTCTTTGGAAAAGTCGTAAGATGTAGCCGTTTTAAAATTGCCGGATGAGGCGGCAATACCGCGGTCGTCGAAACGCAGGACAGCAATTCCGTTTCGGGTCAGATAATCGGCGATAACAAGGAAAGGCTTGTGTCCCATGAGTTCTTCGTCACGGTTTTGAGGACCGCTTCCGCTTATCAGAACGACGGCAGGGAAAACGCCGTCTTTGTCCGGCAAGGTCAGCGTGCCGGCTAAAGTGACGTTATCGTCTCTGTTCTCGAAAGAAACTTCTTCTTCGTGATAGGGATAAGGTTTTACCGGCTCCTGTGGACGTGCGGGCGCTTTCTTCTCAATTTCAATGCTCTGTCTCGAAAGATTTAACGGCAAAGACACCCTGTTCTGCTGGAACGTACCGTTAATATTTCCGTCGGCGTCCGGTTTGCCTTCGTACTCAATACCTGCATTGTCAATGGAAAGTTTCAAAACTCCGTTTTCGTAATTTACGGAAGTGACCGGAATACCTTTTACATTCTGGTCGGGACTGTCCATCGTGGCGCTGTATCCCGATTCTGTTTTTTGGATGTGGAATACTATGCGTAATTGAATGTCCTGCACTTTCAGGAGACCGTTCCATTCTCCGGTAATGTCCTGAGACCGGCCGTTCAGGGATATCAAACCGGTAATTAGTATAAAAAATAACTGTTTCATTTTTTGATTTATAATTTACGATTTTAGATTTACGATTTTAGATTTACGATTTTAGATTATTGCTTACGCACGCATGTTTAATCACATCGGGTGTACGACAAAATTCCCTTTTGACAAATTCTCTTTTTTGACAGAATTTTCAAAATTTACGTTGAAAACCCTAACAGGGTTGGAAACCCTGTTAGGGTTCCTGGGACACGCATGTTTAATCACATCAGGCGTAAGCAATAAATCGTAAATCGTAAATCTAAAATTCATATTTTACGGTATAACTGTGTTTTCCCGAACCGACATTATACGTTTTATTATCGAAAGGCGTTACTATCGTAGCCTCTGTATTTACGGGAATATTGACGTCCATAGTGAAAGTCCTGTCTTTGTTAGTCCATGACACTTCGATATTTCCGGTGATAGCGTGATAGCTGCCTTTTGCCCATTCGAGCGCCTTTCCGGGTTGCGGTTTGATGAAGAAATGACGGTATCCGGGTTGCGACTCGTCGAAGCGGATACCGAGTATATGGCTGTACATCCATTCGCCGACAGCCCCGATAGCCACATGGTTAAACGAGTTCATTCCGGCGCTCTGGAATCCGCGTCCTGCGACATAACCGTCCCAGCGTTCCCAGATCGTCGTAGCGCCCTGGTCGATAGAGTAGAACCATGACGGGAAACGGCGGCTTAACAGTAACTGATAAGCGACGTCGTCGTAGCCGTATTCGCTTAACTGTTTCATCATCCAGATTGTCGAATGTATGCCGGTAGAGATTCGATAATCGTAGGCTTTGATTGCTTCGACCATGTTGGCAGCCGCTTTGGAGCGCAATTCTTCCGGTAACAGTCCGAACTGCAAAGCCAGAGCATAGCCCGCCTGAGTGTTGCCCTCGACAACTCCGTCGGCGGAAACGAATTTTTCGTTAAACACCTTTCTGATAGACGAGGCTAAAGCGCTGTATTTTTTATAATCATCGGTCTTGCCCAGCAATTTAGCCGTTTTTGCAAGTATATCGGTCGAATAAAAGAAATATCCGGTAGCAAACACGTCGTCGGGGACCTGACCTCCGGTTTTCGGATAGTCGTTTGACCTGATTGTATTGCCGTTCAGCCAGTCGCCGAAATTATGCGCCCTGATATTTCGCCAGATCAAATCGGGATTGTGTCTGTGGTTGAAATCGACGAATTTTTTCATCGACTCATACTGTTTCGACAGGATTTCCGTATCGTTGTAATTCTGGTAAACCCTCCATGGAATGATAACGCCTCCGTCAGCCCAGCCCGGAGCGTTGAAAAACGTTCGCCATTTGCCGTCATGCGGGGCATAGTCGGGAAAACGTCCGTCTTCCAGCTGTGAATCGCTGATATCTCTTACCCACTTGGTATAGAATCCCGCCATGTCGAGGTTGTAGATAGCCGTCTGCGAAAATATCTGGGCGTCGGCAAGATAACCTTCGCGTTCGTCGCGCTGCGGGCAGTCGGTAGGGATCGATATCAGGTTTCCCCACTGCGTCCACCGGATATTCTCCCACAGTTTGTTGACGTCTCTGTTGGAAGTGCTGAACGTACCCGTTTCCGGCGAAGACGAAGCAACCATTTTTCCGCGTATGATATCCAGCTGCGGCGACTGTGTCAACCCGCTTACTTCAACATAGCGGAATCCGTGATACGTAAACTTCGGCTCGTATCTGATACTTTGTTCCCTGTCGGGATGATACACGTCTTCGGGTTTGGCGGCTCTCATGTTTGCCATGTACAGAGAACCGTCGGGTTTCAACATTTCGCTGTATCTTAACGTTACGGGTTTCCCGGGATTATACGGCAGGGAGATTTCGCACCATCCCACCATGTTTTGTCCCATGTCGAAAATGTATTTACCGGTGTCGATTTTTCTCAGCGACACTGCTTCAAGTTCTTTGATGACAGTAACCGGCTCGTTCATCTGCGCGCAGAGATTCGTTTTCTCGTCGGGATAAGCCGATGCCGCAGTCCATTGCGAATCGCTGTATCCGGGTTTGTCCCAGCCTTTCTGTTCGTTTTTAGCCTCGTAGATTTCACCCTTGAAATATGAGGCTTCGGTGACGGGTCCCTGTGCCAGATATTTCCATGAGTTGTCTGTAACGACTGTTTCGGACGTTCCGTCTTCGTAATATATCATTAACTGTCCCAGGAATTTCCGGAAAAATCCGTATCCTCCTCTCCACGGATGCGACCATCTCGCTCCGGCATACCAGCCGTCTGCCAGCGTGGCGCCCAGAACGTTAGCGCCGTTTTGCAGCAGGCCGCTTACCTCGTGTGTCTGATACTGCAAATGGCTGTCATAATCCGTAAATTCGGGGGCAAAAATCTGTTTTCCGACTTTCTGACCGTTGATATACGCTTCATATATTCCCAGTGCGGACGTATAATAGAATGCGCGTCTGATTTTTTTGTTAATCGAAATTTCTTTTCGAAGCAGCGGAGAGGGCGGGATATTGGCAAAATAATCGTTAAGTCCCGTTGGTTTCAGGTATCCGTCGGTCAGCAGACAGGGCTCCCAGTTTCCGTTTACGATCATGTAATCCGAAGCCTGCGTCTGTCTGTTTAAAGCGATATTTTTACCGCTGTTCAAAACTTCGATTTCGGCTAAACCGTATCCGTATTTTCCCTCGCTTTCGGCGGGCGATTTACTGACTTTTACTCTGATATAACGTCCTTTTGCGGCAGGAAATTTTTTCGCGTACGGTGTCGATTCCTGAACGGTTACATCGTTTTCCGATTCGTCTGCCAAAATTTTCGGTTTGCCGAATTTACTGTTGGACGATGTTTCTATCCTGAAACGCAGGGGAAACAGTTTTGCGCTTTTTGGCAGAGGATAAAGTTTGACCTCGTCGTAAGACTGTTCCGCTCCCAGGTCTATGACAATCCATTTATCGAGGTCTGCCCTGTCGCTGATTTCGGAACGGTATCCGGAGTGATTGTAATACACGTTTTCGGGAGCGACGGGAGTTTCCCTGTCTCCGATCCACTGCGCCGACCAGTCTTTCTGCGAGAACGGTCCGACCAGAAAATGCGCAACCTGACTCCATTCCGACGGAGTTCCGTTTTCGTCCCAAACACGTACTTTCCAGAAATACAGGGTGTACGGTTTCAGTGGTTTACCCTGATAAGCAATCTGGTTTGTCTGCACGCTGTTCTTTTTTTTGCTGTCCCAGGCGTCCGCTCTGTTCGCTGTCAGGGCGGCGGAATCGGTGGAAACAAGTATTTGATAAGCCTTTTGCTTTTTGTCATTAGCGTCGGATATCAGTTCCCAGCTCAGTCTCGGATGCCGGATATCGATCCCCAGGGGATTGTTCAAATATTCGCACCGTAAATTAACCGCAGATACTGCGCTCTGCGCTTTCCCGCTTATTACCGTAATAAGCAGTAAGAGAAATGTTAAATAATATTTTTTCATGTATCAAATGTATTTTTGTTGTTACTGTTACTATTATGAAATTACAGTGCAAAATTATAATAAATTTTTAAATATTGATAACTGTCAATCGTCAATACAATAATTTTCGTTCGCAACTTTGGAAACATTGCCGCAATTCCTGTCGACATTGCCGCAATTTCCGGAGATGTTGCCGCAATTTTCGGCGATGTTGCTGCAATGGGGGGATAGTATTGGAGTTCATAATTAACAAAGTCTGTTAATTGACTTCGTCGAACTAAAGTTTGGCTACGCCTATTTAAAAATTCTGCAAATTTTGTTAATTCTGTCAAAAAACGGAGAACTCTTCGCTCCTCAAAAAAGATTTTGCGAATCCGAAAAAACAGTTTACCTTTGCGCCCGCAATTGGAGAGATGGCAGAGTGGTCGATTGCGGCGGTCTTGAAAACCGTTGAACCGGGAGGTTCCAGGGGTTCGAATCCCTTTCTCTCCGCAAACCAGGACTTATTGTATTCACAAAAGCGGAGACAGTCCGCTGGCTATCCATCCGACGAAGCGCTTCCACAATGAACGTTTTTTCCAAATCTCGGGAGTCATTTTAACTGAATTTTCCTTGTCGGCTTCGAAAATACTATCCAGCTCATTCGTAATCTCCCCGTCGAAAATAAATGCGTTTGCCTCATAATCGTGCCGGAGACTTCTGTAATCAAGATTTGCGCTCCCGACAGTACAGAATTTACCGTCTACCGTCATTATTTTCGAATGATGAAAACCGTTATTATAGATGTAAATGTCCGCTCCTTTTTTCATCAGCCTGTGAGCGACGTGGAACACGCCGTCGGGAGTGAATTTAATATCCAATTTTGCCGATATCATTATTTCGACCCTGACATTTCGTGCGATGGCTTTTTTCAGTTCTTTTTTGATGGCGGGCACAGGCAAAAAGTAGGGATTGACAATCCGTATTACATTTTTGGCAGAACGGATAGATTTCAGGTAAGTTTCTTCCAGCTGTCGTGGCAGTTTTTTCGGGACACGGTCGATTATGGCTACTGTTTTTCCGTCTATGTCCGCATGTGAGGGAAAATATTGGATTCCTGTGATTTCCTGCCCGGTAACCTCATTCCATATTGAGAGGAAGATTTTTTGCAGACAGCCGGCCGCGCTTCCCTCTATCCGCACGTGCATATCGCGCCATTCGCCTGTTTCCGGCAGACCTTCGATGTAGTAATCAGCGACATTTATACCTCCGGTGTATGCCGTTTGGCCGTCGATGATTACGATTTTTCTGTGGTCGCGGGAAAAAATATGATTAATAAACGGAAAGCACAGGGGATCGAACGGGAAAATCTCGATACCGTTTTTGCGGATACTGTCCAGATGTTTCTTTTTTAGCGGCATATTATTCGAGCAGTTGCCGAAAGCGTCGTAAACGGCACGTATTTCCACTCCCTGTTTTGCCTTTTCGGCCAACAGTCTGAACAGCAGTCCGGCGATCGAATCGTTCCGGAAATTAAAATATTCGAGATGAATGTGATGTTTTGCCTTTGCAATGCTTTGAAACAGGTCGTCGAACTTCTCCCTGCCTCCGTTCAGCAGTTTCACACTGTTGTTTTCCGTTACCGGAACGCCCTGTCCGGACAGAAAACGGATAACAGCCGAATCGCTGTCAGGATCTTGAGCATTGACAGTAACTGTTGCGGTAAAAGTTAGAAATAAAAATATAAATGTCAGTCTATATTTTATATTTCTCATTATAATCGAAGAGATAACTGTAACCGAGTGAACACAAAAGCATTCCGGCATTCCGGCGTTTCAGTTCTCCGGCGATGATTCCGGACATGATTTCGATGTTCCGTTCATCCAGATGGCTGAAAGGCTCATCCAGCAGGATGAAATCGAAAGGCTGGCAAAGCGCTCTGATTATTGCAATTCGCTGCTGTTGTCCAAAGGACAGGCGTCCCGTTTTCTCATGTTTTTTATCCTGTAATCCCGACTGTTCGATCAGGCTGTCGATTTCGTCCTGCGACCTGTATTCCGTGATTTTATTTTTCAGCTGTATATTTTCCAGAGCCGTAAGCTCCGAAAAAAGACGCAGTCCCTGAAAGACGCAGCTGATATTTTTTTTGCGGATATTTTGCCAGTCCGTTTTTTTCAGCGTCCCGATTTCCCTGTCGTCGAAACAGATGTTTCCCGTATAGTCGGTGCGTTCGCCGAAGATAAAACTGAAAAGAGAAGACTTTCCCCGACCGGAAGAGGCTGAGATCAAATAATTTTCACCTTTCCTGAAACATATTCTGTTAAACCAGATTCCGCCGGATACGCCCGTTTCGGTATCCGGCAGGAAAAATGGCTTTAGACTGTTTATTTTCAATTCGTCCATGCAGAGGAAGAAACCAGCTTGTCGATATTTGTCAATATCTGTTTCAGCGAGTTAACATTTTTATTTTTCAATTGCAGGCTGAATTCCATACTGTAGTCCGTACTGGATGAAAAATACATGGATTCGTATATGTCCATGACAGAAGTGAACGTTCCGTATCGGGATCCCATGAAGTTTTGCGCTAACATCTTGAGATTGTCGGGATAAGTTTCATAATCCAGATTGATGTAAAACAGCATCCTGTCGGTCATCAGTTTGCCAACCGGATTATCGGCAAAAGTTTTCTCTTTCTGTTTACCGGTAAAGACATTTGTCGCATTCAAATCGTTGGAAACAAACACCCTGTTATTTTTGTATGCAAAATATACGGGAATGAGCGTTTTGCTCGTCACTGTCGAGTAATAGCCGTCCTGTTTGCGGTATAAATCCTGAGGAATCAGCTTTAAGATGCTGTTAAACCCATCCTCTCCGTTCACAGTAAAACTTGCGCTTGCCAGCGGATATGAAAACATGCCCTGATTGAATCCGTGGAGACTTACAAGCAGATCGCCGGCCAAAGCGTCAATAACCGATTTCAGCTCGGGGGAATCTAAAAATTCGGACATTTCATCGATTCTCTCTTCCGATCCAAGAGCATGCTCATACTGTTTCAACAGTATTGTCTCGATATTTTGCCGGATCAGTTTGAAGTATTCCTGAACATTAATAGACAGGTTGAAAGCAAGGTATGACCGTTCGGGCATATCCTTTATGATTTCGGTGTTAAGACTGTTTTTTAAGACGGGGAACTTCTCTTTCAGCTTCCTGATTTCTTCGGAAGGATAAGGTACAGACTTTCCCGTAATTTTCCCGTCTTCGAAATTGAGGTAGGAATGCAGTGAAAGCTGCGCAAAGTCTTTCATGTTTGCAAACAGGTCGGAATTGAGGCCGCTCGCGATAGGACTGTGCATAAACAGCAGACTTTCATACATATTTATCATGCCGCCGTACTGTATCCACATTCTTATATCGGCGCCGGTTTTAGTAAACTCGTGAAAATCGTCGCTTACAGCCAGCAATCCGTCTGTTTTCGGATTGAAGTGTTCGGCAATTTTCTCGACTGTCGAAGCCCCCAAAAGCATTGCGTAACTGTCGTTCCATGCTATAGTGGGATTACCGTCTCCCGTCAAAATATAGCTGAATGCTGCTTCGTGCAAAGGCTCGGGAGCTTCTGCCTTTTTCAGCCACTTCTCGAACGCCGCCCTGTCCGCTACGGGAACGATTACTGCATACTCAGGCAGTTTCGATATGTAAAACAGTATTTTTCCGGCGCTTACTCCGGCTTCTTTCGACCCTTTAAAAAGGTTTTCAATAAAAGTCGACCCGTCGGGGGACATAAGCATCAGGAAACTTAAAAATTTGTAGTTATCAGGGTTATTTAGCCCCGATTTCGTAAATATTTCATTACCGCTGATCTCTAAAACCATACTTGCGTCGGCAGGAATTAGCGATAGCTGATCCGGGGTAGAAACATTTAACTCACACGATGTAACGGATATACATCCCAAAATCAACAATAAAAAGATTAACCTAATAAATTTCATATTAAATACATTTTAAATTAATAATATAAGAACATTCTGTTTATATTTTTCAGATTTGCACTGTGTCTTTACATTCAGCGCTGTCTGATAAATTTTTTACAAAAGTACATGATTTTTTTGAATTTCCAAGTACATGAAACAGAAAAGTTTTTTATCGGAGGGAATGACACCTGTTTCCCGAAAGCGCCCTTAGTGGCAGGGATTATCATACAGTTACCCTTATTTCCTTACTGTAAACAGTTGAAAAATACCGCAAAATAACGGTTATCCTGCAACAGAATAAGGGAATAAGGGTCCCCATGCCGTAAGCTTTAGCTTACGGCATGGGGACCTGCGGGAATGTTGGATGTACGACAAAATTCCCCCTTTTTTAACAAAATTCGCAAAATTAACAGACTTTGTAAATTATGAAAATTGACTTCGGCGAACTAAAGTTTGGCTACGCCGATTTAAAAATTCTGTCAAACAAAAATTCTGTCAAAACATTTTTTAACACAAATTATACCGGAAGGCATAAAATTTGTACTAAAAAGCATTTTTTAACTTAGGTTAAAAAAACAGTTTATATTTGCGCCGGAATTTATTAGTGTAATTTGAAGCCGAATAGAATCCAAAAAGTGAGTTAAAGAATTTGTTATTAAGGTTTTAGAATGTTAAAAAAAAGGAACATACAGGAAATCAGAAACACTCAACTTGAGTGTCAAAACAGCAAAAAAAGGAAACAGTACATCCTTTGCTGCGAAAAAAGATACGGTGCACATATAAAAAAATGCTTTCCGATGGCACAAACAATGTCTGCTGTCTGCCTGCTGTGCTACGGGTTTATTAACGGTTTTAACGGGATTTTGTTTGACAGGCTTGATAATTTAGTCAATATTAGTAATTTATAAAAATAAAAGTATAAAAATAAAAGTATGTATATAATTGTGAAAAAATTATTCGCATTTGAGAAAAACAAGCTCTGTGGCTGTAGAGTTGCGGTTTTGTGTATTTTGTTAAATATGAGTTATATAGCCTCAGGACAGGACTGTTCAATTTTGGTGGACGGTGGAGAAATAAGTGGCGACCAAACTGTATGCTATGGAAGTAAAGCCGCCCTGACTTCAAAATCCGCTCCAACTTTTAATTCCTACGACGATTCATACAGTTGGACATATAAATGGCAATGTAGCGAAAATAACGGCGAGTTATGGGAATCTTACGATGGTAATGTTTCCCCGCCTCTTTTTATCACCAATAAATCATTCATAAAAACGACACAAATACGTCGCCGGGTAACAGACAACAAAGGGTGTATTAAGTATAGCAACATTATAACCATAACAGTAAATCCGAGACCGAAGATGAACGACATTCCGGAAAGTGCAACGCAGACGGTATCCAGCGGCGGTAAGGTAAACGGTGTAGTATTCGACACACTTGTCGCCGGAGTAAGGTACGAATGGGAAGCAAGCGGCGATTGGAATAAGATTTCGTTTGGAGCGGCAAGCGGCGTCGGGAACTTCGCCGGCTTCACTGCAAAAGAAAACAAATCAGATGCGAGTTATGTCGCGACTGTTAGGGTGAGACCGAAAACAGGAAACTGCTACGGTACGGCAAAAAAATTTACCGTAACGGTAAATCCGAAGACGAAGATAAACGATATTCAGGAGAATCGGGAACGGTAAACGTTAGTAATTTCGACTGTTTCAATATAATACAAACAAAAAATATAATAAACAAACATATTAAAAATAAAAAAAATCGATTATGAGAAAATTATTCTTATTATTATTATTATTCTTATTTCGGGAAAATCGGCTTTATGGCTGTAGAAATTGCATGGCAAAAATTGTGGCTTTGTGCATTTTAGTGGCAGGGAATTATATAGCCTCAGGACAGTGTTCAATTTTGGTGAACGGAGGAGAAATAAGCGGCGACCAAACTGTATGCTATGGAAGCAAAATTGCCCTGATTTCAAAATCCCCTCCAACTTTTAATTCCTACGACGATTCATACAGTTGGACATATAAATGGCAATGTCGCGAAAATAACAGCGAGTTATGGGAATCTTACGATGGGAATGTTTCCCCACCCATTCTTATTACCAGTAGATCATTCATGAAAACGACACAAATACGTCGCCAAGTGACAGACAACAAGGGGTGTGTCCTGTATAGCAATGTTATAACCATAACGGTAAATCCTGTTCCGACCGTAAACACAATTGACAATATAACAGTATGCAGCAACGGTCCGGTAAACGCGATATTATTCGGCACAACAGTAAGTTCGCCCGAAGTGTTATACTCATGGGAAGCAGACGGCAACTGGTCAGTCGTCGGTTTACCGTCAAAAACCGGTACGGGCAACATTGAGGCTTTTACAGCGAAGTCCAATACCGGCACAACTGCTGTATCGACAACAATCACAGTAACTCCGAAAATCGAAGACTGTTCCGGTCCATCAAAGAAATTTACAATAACGGTAAATCCTGTTCCAACAGTAAACGCAATTGACGACGTTACAGCATGCAGCGGCGGTCCGGTAAACGCGATAACATTCGGCACAACGATAAATTCGCCCGAAGTGTTATACTCATGGGAAGCGGACGACAACTGGTCAGTCGTCGGTTTACCGTCAAAAACCGGTACTGGCGACATTGTGGCTTTTACAGCAAACTCCAATATCGGCACAGCTGCGGTATCGACAGAAATCACAGTAACTCCGAAAATCGAAGACTGTTCCGGTCCATCAAAGAAATTTACAATAACGGTAAATCCTGTTCCGACAGTAAACGCAATTGACAACGTTACAGCATGCAGCAACGGCTCGGTAAACGCAGTATCATTCGGTACAACGATAAATTCGCCCGAAGTTTTATA
>JAISPE010000013.1 GCA_031275145.1 Prevotellaceae bacterium
TAACCGGAGGGGTGTCAAATAAATAAGATATATGGTGGCTTATTAAAGTGTTTTTAATCGCATTTATAGCGAGGGTAATTATAATAAAATTATTATCAGAAACGATGGCAGATAAACAAGATATCACGGCTGACGAAACCGCCGTGTTAAGAGCAAAACTTCGCTTTGCGCAAGTCGGAGACTTGCTTTTAGCTGCGAGATTGAACAATTATATATATTTTTGCAATAGATTTTAAAAAGGTGTCTATTTATTAATAAAATATATGTATTATGAAAGAATATAAGTATCAGGAACAGGAAGATCAGCAGGGAGACAATGAATCTGAATGTGAGGTGGAGGAAGATGGCAACAAAACATGGATATTAATGTGGAATGAAGAGGATAATGATGAGGAGGAAGACAAACTATTTTACGGAGGTAATATAGATAACGAAACAGGGATGTTAATAGGGGCAGTGATCTTCGCCATCATAGTAGGAGTTCCGGCAATAACCCTCCTAGTGTATGCATTATTACTATAAATTAACAATATAACTAAATATGGCAGATAAGAATTACATAGTGGTATTCCAGGCGAATACTCAAAACTTCGATAAGCGGATTGAGGCAGCACAAAAAACAGTGCAGGAATTTAGTGAAGGAAAATTAATAAAGTATAACAGTTTTTCCTGCAGGGCAGGGTATTCAAACGTAGACAGAAAACCTCATTTACACCTAATTCAAAATAACAGAACAACCTAAGTAGCAATAATGTAACACACAAACCAACCTCATTACCTAATTAAACCGAACCGGATGCCGTTGATTTAATGCGGTAATGAGGTCTGTGGTTTATATCACATTTTCAGGCTACTGAGGTTGTTTTGTTTGGAAAATCAGGTAAAAATGAGGTTTTTTTAACCGTTATATCTTATTTATTTCTCATCCCTTAGTAAGAAAGTGCAAGCATCTCCACGAAAAAATCATTCAGCGCCATGAAAAAATCATTCAGCTACACGGAAAAATCACTCAGCTCCACTGAAAAATCGTTCAGCTCCATGAAAAAATCATTCAGCTCCACGAAAAAATCGTTCTGCTCCATGAAAAAAATCATCCCGCTCCACGGAAAAATCGTTCCGCTCCATGAAAAAATCATCCCGCACCATGAAAAAATCGTTCCGCTCCACGAAAAAATCACTCAGCTACATGAAAAAATCACTCAGCTACACGAAAAAATCATTCCGCTACACGAAAAAATCACTCAGCTACATGAAAAAATCATTCCGCTACACGAAAAAATCGTTCCGCTACACGGAAAAATCATTCAGCACCATGGAAAAATCGTTCCGCTCCATGAAAAAATTACTCAGCACCACGAAAGAGCCGTGTATATCCTGATAATTCTGTAAATTCTGAACTGCTTTATCTATTTCAATAGCCTCACAGGATAAAACAGTCAGGACAGAACCTTGTCCGGACAGATGTTTTATGCTACAGCCTTTTTTCTTAAATTGATGACATTCGGAAATTCCCCGTTTTCAGTATAAACATGTTTCATGACATGACAGGCTCATCGTTTTTAATGCCATAGCTGAAGCCAGCGCGTCGCATTTTGCATAATCGTCTTCGGCGGGTATTCCTTTGAACTCTACCGCGTCGGATACCTGTTCCCATTTTATGTCTGCGGCGAATTTCAGGAGGTTTTTCACTCCGCCGCCGTTCCAGCTGAATGTCCCGAAGAGGCCGAGTTTTTTGTTTTGTACGTTCATGTGCAGCAGTTCGCGGCAGAGATGTTCCATCGGGGGAAACATTTCGGCATTGTACGAGCAGCTACCCAGAATCAGTCCGCGATATCGCCAGATGTCGCGTATAAGGTACGAGATATGGGTTTTTGAGACGTCGTGGATTCTGATGTTTTTAACGCCGGCTTCGGCAATTTTGCGGGCGATGTAATCGGCGACGCTCTCGGTGTTTCCGTACATGGAGGCGAAGATAATTACCACTCCTTCATCGGCTTCGTACTTGCTCCACCTGTCGTACAGTCCGATTATTTTTTCGGGATTGCTGCGCCAGACAGGTCCGTGCGTCGAGCAGATGCATTTGATTTCCGTTCCGGCGAGTTTTGCGAAAGCCTTTTGCACCATTCCCGAATATTTCCCTACGATATTGGAATAATATCTCAGCGCTTCGTTTTCATAGACGTCGAAATTGATTTCATCGTCGAAAATTCCGCCGTTCAGCGTTCCGAATGTACCGAAAGCATCTCCCGAGAACAGGATTTTTTCGGTGAAATCGTACGTCATCATCGTTTCGGGCCAGTGTACCCAGGGCGTCATGATGAAACCGAGCTTGTGGTATCCGAGATCGATGATTTCTCCTTTGCTGACGTCCAGAAAGTTGGATATTTCGCCGAAGTATGATTCGAAAATCTTTTTCGTATTTATATTACCGGCGATTTTAACTTCGGGATATCTTTTCAGCAGACCGGCGACTTCGCCCGTATGGTCGAGTTCCATGTGATTGATGATTAGATAATCCAAAGTTTTTCCGTCGAGATGGCGCTCGACGGTATCCAGAAAGCTATGTCCCGCGCAGAAATCAACGGTATCGACTAAGGCGGTCTTCCTGTCTACAATGAGATATGAGTTGTAGCATACTCCCTCGGGGAGCGGCCAGATATTCTCGAACAGCGTCTTTCTGCGGTCGTTCACCCCCAGCCATAATATTTTATCGGAAACTTTTATTTTACCAAACATTTCAATTACATTTATATTTGTTATTGCGGCAAATATATATCAATTTTTTGTTATTTCCGTATTCCGTTTGCAATCGGCTAATATTCATCTGTATTAGGAAGCCGTCTTTTCATTTTACGGGAACAGCTTTGAAATCGAAAACCGAAACATCTCTGTTACCTGAACGGATTGTGATTTTGAAGGCATATTCCCTGTCTTTTTCAAAAAGCGCGCCGTTCGAAAGCATGACATTTGTCTTTTCATACGCTTTGAGAGCCGGAACACGCACGCTTCCCGCTTCGATTTCCTGCCCGTCCTTATCGAGGGTCAGTTTCAACACCGTTTCCGGCGATGCCACCTGTCCGAAATTTTCGACTTCCACGCTCATGTCCACGCTTTTAGGCCGTACGGTAAACTTCGGCGCGGTAGCCGAGAGTATTGGCTCGATATAGTCGATGTATGGCAGGCGGGCGTATCCGTAAAGCAACGCTCCGGCGGGAGTTTTGCCGATCAGCTTGGGAGCAAACTCGTCGGCCGTTATACCGTGTCCGGCGGCGTCGAAAGTGACAGTCAGGTCGTCGCCCGTTTTTTCGGCGCTTTTCGCTTTGCATCCTCTGCCGAAATTGACTTCCGTCGAAGCGCCGAAACGCAGCGACTGAATATCGACATCGGTATGAGGATTAAAACCCTGCTCGGCAAAAATCCGTACCCGTATGGTTTTTGTAGACGAAGTAATTGGCTGTTTGTCGAGTATCTCCAGCAACAGTCCCGGGTTGAGAGGGATGCTGATGTTTTTGGAACTGTGATTATCATTTGCTTTGTCTTCCTTTTTCAGGGTGTCAATAACGGCGAAATTGGCCTGTATCGCGCGTCCGTATCCGTCCTGAAACACTTTCATCCGTTCGTACTTAAACCAGTCTTCCACTCTTCCGTCCCCGTGTTTCGAGACGCCTGGTATATACGCTTCGCCCGGATCGACCACCCATTTTATCCCGTCTTTCGAGCGGAGGTAAAAAGCGATACGTCCCAGCCAGTCATTGACAATGAGATGATACTGGACATGGTCGCGCCATACGACCGGGTCCTCAAACCGTCCCTCGACGGCGGGATATACGCGCTTGTCGCTCAGCTGAGCGTATGGCGAAAGCCCTGTTTCGCTAATCCAGACGCCTCCTCCGCGACAGACCATCAGGACAGAGCCGTCTTCGCGGGGCGCAAATGTCAGATTCGACAGACCTTCGATAATCCGGCGGTCGCGTCTGTTGAAATCGAACTTGCCGTAAGTCCACGGACCGGTGATTTTGTCGGCGACATACCGCCCGTCTATCACGTAGATAACATACTTCCCGTTCTTTGCGCGGAAGATTTCGGGATTATGCCCCTTGCCGACTTCCTTTTTTACCTTGAAAGGTCCGACAGAATTATCGCCGACGGCATGAAATACGGTAGAATTAGGCCATTCCGCATGACCTTTCGGCGAACTTTCCAGCCATCCGCATACGAAAAAATTGTATTTGCCGTCGTCGCCGCGAACGATATTTCCTCCCCAGTACGAGAAGGTTGAATCTTCGATACCGTTATCGACGTAACGGGGTACAACACCCTTCGCGCCCCAGACATCTCCGGACAGCTGTCCCTGCGGCATAGGCAGAAACCGGTCTAAAAACCTTGCCCCGTACACCAGACCGTTCCATTCCGCAGGTCGCGGACGCTCAATCGCCTGCGAAAATAAATTCACATTGCAGGACAGTACAGCTATCCCCGCAACTAATGTAATTCTAAGAAATTTATGTATCATATATAATTTATTTTTTTACAAAATTAACAAAATTCCTGCGGGATTTAACCCTGTTCAAAAACAGGAGTCTGTTTGTAACCTGACTTTTCACTTATTAATCTGTTTACTATATTAATATTAAATCAAAATTTCACAAGTGCAAATATAATACTTTTTCAGGTATGAGGCGATAAACACGCAGGAGCCGCAGGGTAGTGTGTTCAAACCGGCATTTATGCTGGCCTTGATGCGATAATGACGCACAAAGTTATTTATTTTTTGAATTAACCTGGTTAATGGGGGGGACTCATTAAACCGAACCGGATGCCGGGGATTTAATGGGGTAATGAGGTCCGGGGATTTATATCACATTTCCCTGCCACTAAGGTTGTTTTGTTTGAAAAATGAGGTTTTTTGAGGACTGCGTTTGGACATCATGCCTTTTTTAACGATTTTATTTTTCGCAATGACGATGAGGCGGGAAAAAGCTTGTTGTAAGGATATTGCGAAAAGCGGCATTGTAAATATCTTTCGTTCGGCGTAGCGTCCTCGCTACGTCGAAGCTGAAAGCAACATAACAGTACATGCAATATTTTTCAACTATATATAGATGGATAAAAATGTCGGCATTTTCAATTAATGTCAGACTTTGCAGATAATCTGTGCCTGTAAATAAATTGATGGATTTTACCGTTTTTTGTTTACTTTTGCATCTGTTAAATTAATAAAAATATAGCCATAAACAGTTATTAAATAATAAATAAAAAGATATGAACAGAATAATAATTCTTTTTTTTCTATGTCTGTCAGCGTACGGTTGCGGTCGGCAGGCATTGCCTCAGCAGCATTTTTCCGATTATGTAGACCCTTTTATCGGAGCTACCACGGTGGGGTACGAAGCAGGAAAGACTTTTCCCGGGGCGGCGTCTCCGTTCGGAATGGTACAGGTAAGTCCCAATACGGTTACCGGCGGTGATAACGGCAACGGTTACAGTTACGAACATACCAGCATCGAAGGTTTCGCGATGACGCAAATGAGCGGCGTAGGCTGGTATGGCGACCTTGGCAATTTCCTGACCATGCCCACAACCGGCGAACTCAAAGTCGTTGCCGGCAAACAGGAACAGCCGGAAACCGGTTATCGCTCACGGTACGACAAAGCGACCGAAACGGCAAAACCCGGATACTATTCCGTACACCTGACCGATTACGACATTCGTGTAGAGACCACCGTCACTCCTCATGCCGGCATGTTGCGTTTCACCTATCCCGAAAGCAAAACATCGCGGATACAAATCGACCTTGCACGCAGGGTTGCAGGCGCTTCGGCATGGCAAACAGTGCGAATCGTCGATGACCATACCATAGCCGGACGGATGGAGTGTACGCCCAACGAAGGCGGATGGGGCAACGGCGGCGGAAATGCACGCTATACGGTATACTATTACGCACAGTTCTCGCAACCGCTGAAAAACACCGGAGTATGGAGCGCCGATATTCCCGACGGTCAGGCGCGACGTCTTAACGAAGTATCGAGCGACGCTTACCGTCAAATTGTTGCAGACGCTAAAATCTTTCGCAACGTCAAGGAATACGAAGGGAAACATCTCGGCTTTTTCACTGAATTTGAAACCTCAGCCAACGAACAGGTATTGATGAAGACAGGCATTTCGTTTGTCAGCGAAGAAGGCGCCCGCAAAAATCTCGAATCGGAGATACCGCACTGGAAATTCGATAAAGTCCGCGAACAAACCCGCGCTCTCTGGGACAGGGAACTTGGACGAATTGTCGTCACCGGAGGAACGGAGGCTCAACGGACAATTTTTTACACAGCGCTATACCACACAATGATCGATCCGCGAATGTTCAGCGATGTGGATGGAAAATATGTTGGCGGAGACCGTCAAATCCACACCACCGGCTCGTTCCATAAACGAACAATTTTCAGCGGCTGGGACGTCTTCCGAAGTCAGATGCCTCTGCTGACCATCATCGCGCCCGAGGTGGTGAACGACCTGATTAACTCGCTCGTTACGCTTGCCGACGAAAGCGGCAAGGGCTATCTCGAACGCTGGGAGTTTCTGAATGCATACAGCGGTTGTATGGTGGGAAATCCTGCCATATCCGTTATTGCCGATGCATACGCCAAAGGTATTCGCGGATTCGACATCGAGCTTGCATGGAAATACGCTGTAGCGACGACCGAACGCTTCGGCAACGAAGCGAAGGGTCACTCGGGAAGCATCTCCAACACTCTCGAACACGCTTACACCGAGTGGTGCATGGCAGAACTTGCGCGTCTCACCGGCAAAACGTCCGAACAGGAAAAATATCTCAAACTGTCTCAATCGTACCGCAATATCTGGGATAAAGACGGGATGCGCTGGTTTCGTCCGCGATTGGACGACGGCTCATTCGCTCCCCTGCCTGCCAAAGGTCGCCTGCAACATGATTACGGAAGCGTCGAGTCGAATCCGTACCAGCAGGGATGGTTCGTACCTCACGACGTGGACGGAATGGCGGAACTTATGGGCGGAAAAGAAGCCGCTATCGCCGACCTGGACAGTATGTTTACCAATACTCCCGCCGATTTCCGCTGGAACAATTACTACAATCACAGCAACGAACCGGTGCATCATATACCTTTCCTGTACAACCGTCTCGGCGAGCCATGGAAAACGCAGCTATGGTCGCGCTTCATTTGCGAACATGCTTATAAAACCGGTGTAAACGGTTTGATCGGCAATGAAGACGTCGGGCAAATGTCGGCATGGTACGTGCTGGCAGCGAGCGGGATACATCCGGTATGTCCGGGCGAAACACGCTTTGAACTGACTTCTCCGCTGTTCGACAAAATTGTCTGGAATCTCACCAACGGAAAAACATTTACCGTAAATGTGTCGAACAATTCACCCGAAAACGTTTATATACAATCGGCGACACTGAACGGTCAAACATACGGCCGCTGCTATATAGATTATACCGACATTATTAATGGAGGTACGCTGGATTTAGTCATGGGTAAATCAATTAATAATAATTGATAATTATATTTTTTACCGCAAATGTTACACAAAGGGCTTTGTGTAACATTTGTGTTCTTGGCGCCTTTGCGGTAAAAAAGAATTGCGGTAAAATTTTGTGCCTTTGCGGGAGTTCTGACGAAGCCAATTTTCATAATTTACAAAGTCTGTTAATTATGTCAAAAAAAGGAAAAAGACCTCCGAATCCATGCGGATTCAGAGATCTTGACAATAATTCCTTCCTGTTTTGAGTCAGGACATCATTAAAAAATTTTAAATAAAAAACTCTTATTCTACCCATTTAACCCATTTAACCTCGTTTTCATATCCTGACTTGACGACGGTTTCGATGAATTGCATTCCTCTAAGTCCATCATTGACAGTTGGAAAATCCAGCCATTCGGGGTTGGGTGTTTCGCCGGCAATTTTTGCCTGTACGGTATAGGCGAAATTACGATAGATGTTGGCAAAAGCTTCGATAAAGCCTTCCGGATGTCCTGCCGGCGTACGGGTATAATACAGTGCAGCCGGTGTCAGGAAAGTATTGCCGCCGACGGAATATATTTCCGAAGGTTTATTACCCCATTTGACTATCAAAGTATTCGGATTTTCCTGCGCCCATTCGATACCGCCTTCTTCTCCATACACGCGTATTTTAATCG
>JAISPE010000016.1 GCA_031275145.1 Prevotellaceae bacterium
ATTACTTCGCTCACCTATCTGCCCGTTGAGCACTGGGGAGAAAATGAGAGCGAACGGCGGGTTATAGTCGATTCCCGCTGCAGAACCAGCGGCGGCGAAGATATAGTGGTAGAAATGCAAAACGCCCGTCCTGTGAATTTTGCCGAAAGACTGATCTATTATATTGCGTATCTTATTCGTTATCAAATACCAAAAATAAAACGCAAAGGTGAACAAAACGAAAAAACACCGGCATGGCACTATAAACTGCAACCGATCTATCTCGTTGCAATCGTTAACTTTCCGATGATTAAAAACCGGACTTCAAAAAACGTTGTCATTGACTGGATACGGTTAATGAGCATGCAAACAAAACGGGTCTTTTCGAAAAAGTTAAATTTTGTGATTGTTGACCTCTCCAAATTTAACAAAAAACATGAAGATTTGAAAACGGTAGAGGATTTCTGGCTGTTTACATTAAAGTATGCAGACACATTAACAGAATATCCGGCAAAAATAAATGATGAACTGTTCATTGATTTATACGAAAACATATTACAGACAAATAAATTAACACGGGAAGAGTTGAAAGCATATAACAACAGTGTCCTGGAATATAAAAACTTGGGACTTTTTACCGACTATGCCAAAATGGAAGGCAGAATGGAAGGCAGAGAAGAAGGTAGAATGGAAGGCAAAATAGAAGGCAAAACGGAAGGGATAAAAATCGGCGAAGAACGGGGCCGAATGGAAGGTAGAATAGAAGAACAAATCAAGTTTGTCAGAAACTGTTATGCGGAAAACATGAGTATTAAACAGATTGCCAAACTTACGGGTCTTGCAGAGGAAAAAATATCTTCCATTTTGACAGATTAATCCGGAATAAAAAGTTTCTATCCGGTTAAATCCATTTGTCATTATCCAAAGCAGCGAACACTGCTTTGGAGTCTTCAATAAATGGCAGACACATTAACAGAATATCCGGCAAAAATAAACGATGAACTGTTCATTGATTTATACGAAAACATATTACAGACAAATAAATTAACACGGGAAGAAATGAAAGCATATAACAACAGTGTCCTGGAATATAAAAATTTGGGACTTTTTACCGACTATGCCAAAATGGAAGGCAGAGAAGAAGGAATAGAAATCGGCGAACAACGGGGTAGAATGGAAGGCAGAATGGAAGAACAAATCAGGTTTGTCAGAAACTGTTATGCAGAAAACATGAGCATTAAACAGATTGCCAGACTCACGGGTCTTACGGAGGAAAAAATATCTTCCATTTTGACAAATTAATCCGGAATAAAACGGTATAGCTTTTTTCACAAATCCTGCTGACAAAGTTTTTATCCGGTTAAATCAGTTTGTTATCACCAAAAGCTACACTGTTTTGTGAAAGATCTTAAATTGATGACATTGTGCTTAGCTTACGATACAGGCAGTACAGTATAATGATTAACAGTTAATGAACAGCAATATCGTTTTCAGAAACCTCCGGACAGGATACGGCGCTGCCGGAAAAGACAGTAAATTTCCTGTAATATCATCTACAGTAAATAATGACGGTCTTATTATCCTGCTTGGCAGAAACGGAGTCGGCAAAAGTACCTTGCTGCGTACTCTGGCCGGCCTGCAGCCTCCCCTTTCCGGCGAACTGATACTGATGGGTAAGGATATAAGACAATATTCACAGAAGGAAAAATCTTCATTAATCGGTTTCGTATCGACCGAAAAACCGGATATTGCCAATATGACCGTCTATAATCTCGTATCTCTGGGAAGATATTCTTACACAAACTGGCTTGGCTCGCTGAGCGAAAACGATGAATCGATTGTGTATAACGCAATGAAAATGGCCGGTATCACACATCTGGCGAACGAAAATATCAATGAAATAAGCGACGGAGAATTGCAGCGGGTGATGATTGCCCGGACTTTGGCTCAGGATACCCCGGTCATTATTCTTGACGAGCCGGTTGCTTTCCTTGACCTTCCGAACAGATTCGAAATACTGTTACTGCTGAGAAATCTGGCATGGAGCGGGAAGAAAACCGTAATCCTCTCAGCCCACGATCTGGATATTGCAATGCGTCTTGCCGACATGCTGTGGATAATGACAGACAAAAGCCTCGAACAGGGCGCTCCCGAAGATTTTGCCCTCAAACATGGCTTCGACGCTATATTTAAGGATACGGGAATATCGTTCAACTATCATACCGGAATCGTCGACGCAGGAATAAATCCTTCAAAAGAAATATCCCTGACATGCGATGACGCAAATATCGAATTTTGGCTGAATAAAGCTTTTAACCGCACAGGATTCAAAGTGTCCGGACATGCGGAAATATCTGTTGAAGTGAAAAACCGTACTTTTATCTGCAAAAAGGGAAATATGGAAAAAGAGTTTCATTCCGTTTATGAACTGTGCAGGGAAATTATGACAATATATACCCCCCTTTTTTTGACATAATTAACATAATTTGCAAAATCAATTATATAAAATCAAAACTCCGCTTTGCACAAGTCGGAGACTTGCTTTTAGCTGCGACGTAGCGAAGACGCTACGCCGGGCGAAGATAATGGAATGATGACTTCCCCTGTAGCGATAAATATTCTCTCTGCGTGAGGAAGTCTTATTCCTCCTGCAGTTTCGACAATAATCTTTCACAGTCCTGCAATCCGTGCATACATCTCGACCATAGCGGCCTGAGTGAGCAGCCAGTTATTTTTGTCTTTTTCTTTTCCGCTGATATCCTGATTGAAAAGTCCGTTTGTTTCTCTTGCGTGTTTCCATGCATAATCGAGACTTTTCCGGAATGCGTCGATATATTTTCCATCGTTACTGATACGGTACAGTTCGATGAATCCTCTCATCATAACGGCATTAAACCAGACATTCCCGCTGTTCAGCATGCGGACGCGCCCTTCTCCGGTATCATAATCCCGGAAAAACCTGTTGTAGCACGATTCCGCCAGACGCGTTGCATCGGCGAGATACTGTTCGTCTCCGGTTTCGCTGTAAAGCAATACCGCTCCCTGCAACATCTGTCCCGAATTGTACGAATATTTTGCCCGGTCGATTCGTCCGTTCAGACTTATATTGTCGAAATACAGATAATCAGTAGAATCCTGCAAATTAGCTTTTGTCCATTTATAGATTTTGACGGCCATATCCAGGTATTCCCTGCTGTTTGTCGCCTTGAACAGTTTCATCGCAGCCACGACCGAAGGAGCATTGGAACAGGTGTTTTTCGATCTCTTTTTCTGTTCAGTCCAGTAAATTCCACCGCCGATTTTCCCGTCCCAGCCGCTGATAACGAAATTCCATGCTGTCTCGGCTTTATCCAGAAACACCCTGTTTTTGGTTTCCAGATACGCTTCGGCAAAGTCGATGACTAACCAGACATTATCGTCGTAAAACCGGTCGGAAGCAGGAGCGGCATTAATGTACGAGGCATATCCGGCAGGCGAACGTGTTGTGTCAAAATATTCATCCAGACTTTTCATGACCTTACTGTCGAGCAAATCCGCATATTTATCGTCTTTCGTACAGCAATAAAGAGCATTGACCGCCGATAATGTTCCCGACAGCGGCCACAGATACGAATACGGGTTTGGCCGGTTTGCCTGCTCTTCGGAAGCCAGATAAGCGGCCGTATATTTGTCGTCGTAAGGGAATGTCTCACGCAACAGACAGGTATTCGGGACAGAATAATTCCGGTAAACAGCATCAAGCGTCTGTTCCGCCCTGTTCAGATTCACAGTATCCCGACCGTAAGCATAACAGCACGATACGGTCAGAGCAAGTATACAAAACAGGCATTTATTTAGATAAGACATGGTTTTCTTTTGTTTTTTTGACAGAATTGTTTTTTTTTGACATAATTAACAGAATTTGCAGAATTAACATATTTGTAAATTATGCAAATTCTGTTAATTATGTCAAAAATATCAAAAATATCAAAAAACGTTCTTTGTATTTATTTGAAACTGATAGTCTCCAGATCCGACTTTTATTCGCAGTTTACCTGCATCCGTGCCGATGACTGTCACATCCTTTGAAGCGTGCAGAGGCAAACCGTAAGTCGTAACCTGTTGCGCGTCTGTCGCTGGAAGACGTATTTCCGCTGAGCTGTTTGCCGGAAC
>JAISPE010000038.1 GCA_031275145.1 Prevotellaceae bacterium
TGGTGTCGCACAAAAATCAGGTAGCGTATGCCGATGGCGCTGTAAATGTCATGTTTAAAAACAGGTATGACCTGATTCCAAATCTTGTGGCGACGGTCAAACAGTATATGCAGCACGAAAAAGGTTTGCTGGAGAAATTAACGGAACTGCGCAGCGGAATCACCGGCAAGCCGCACCTCGATGTACAGGAAATGAACGAATGGGAACAGCAGTACAGACAGGCGATGAAATCGTTTAACGTGACGGTAGAAAATTATCCCGACATAAAAGCCGGGGAACAGTTTTCACGATTGCAGGCTTCTCTTAATGAATGTGAAGCGCAGTTAGCCGCTGCAAGAAGGACTTACAACGCCGCAGTGATGGGTTATAACAACGCTCTGGAAATGTTTCCTTCAAATATCGTCGCTTCCATGATGAATTATAAAAAGAAAGACATGATCGAAGCCAGCCAGCAGGAACGGCAAAATCCAAATGTCGGAAATTTGTTCGCATAATTTTTTAACATTTTTTTTGACAGAATTGACATAATTTATAAAATATGTTAATTCTGTCAAAAAATAAAATAAAGGAAAATTATGTCTTTTTTAAGTGATGAAAAAATTAATTCGATCTGCGGAAGTATTCCGGATATCGAAGAAATGGAAAATCTGAGGCTAAATGTCAGGAAACGAAAGAAAACATTTGTTTCAGTTTTGGTTATTACCGTTATTTTGGTGATAATGGCGCTTGCTGTTTTTCCCAAATCAGCCGCGACGGCTGTAATCATTGTCAGTGGTTTTCTTGGACTTGCGATTTTCTATGCGGCTTATGTATCTCCGCCGTTAAACAGACTGAAATCTCAGTTTAGCAGGAATATAATAACGCATTATATTCAGTCGATTCTGCCCGGAGCGCGGTATGAGCCTGAAAAATATCATTCACTGCAAACGTATTACGAGTCGCTCCTGTTCATGATAGACGTTGACCGTCACGGAGGAGCGAATTATGTACACGGACTGTTCGACAAAACGGAAGTCTCTTTTTCGTACATGCATACGGAATATAAGGAGGTCAGTCATACGAAAAACGGTACGAAAGTAACATGGCATACTATATTTCGGGGAGTATTCATGTGCGCCGACAGCAACAAACGGTTTTCGGGTAAAACGCTTGTACTTCCGGACACTGCAGAAAAATATCTTGGAGGATTCGGCAAATGGTTACAGAAAAAAGCCGGTAACGCTGTCGGCGAAATGGTTTATATGGAAGATGTCCGGTTTGAGAAGGAATTTGTCGTATATTCGACAGATCCAGTAGAAGCCAGGTATTTAATCACACCGAAAATACAGGAACAGATTTTTAAGATAAAAACAGTGTTAAAGAAAGATTTGAGACTGTCATTCGTTAACAGCAGTGTCTTCATCGCAATAAATATGAATAATATCTTCCAGTTGGATACCTCACTGTCTTTTACCGATAATAAAACTTTGAGATATTATATGAACGACATAATCGAGCTGCTGACTTTGATTCATTTACTCGATCTCAATATCCGGATCTGGGGTAAATAAACGGGTTTGCAGGGACACAGCAAGCGAAATTGTTTACAAAGTTTACCGCCGACACAGGGCGAACATCCTGTAAAAGGTGAAATCTCTAAGAAAAATATGACTATCTTTAAAGTTTTCAATTTAGAACCTTAATAATTCATCGTTATTAACTTTTTCTCCAATTTAGAATGTATGTTACTTTACACATCGCAAGCTTTTCGGCGGTGAAATCGAACTTGACAGATTGAAACGTGAAAACGTATCAACTTCGAAACTCGGGAAGTATTACGAAATAAAATACTACTTTTGCATCATGAAAACAGAAATAATAGAAAATTATTTAAGTGAAGAACAGGCTCGTTTGCATGCAGCCTCGGAGGCAAAGACATTCGACAGAGGAGGGGGACAATATATGTGTTAAGAACAGTTATATCATAATATTATATGGAAATGAAAAGAGTATTTTTTCCTGCATTATTGATGGCAGTATTATGTTCCTGCCTGCAGGCGGCAAATGAGATAGATCTGTCGGGTGAATGGGCGTTTGCCCTGGACCCGGGCGATGCCGGAATCAGTGAACAGTGGTACAATAGGCCGCTGGAAGGGAAAATCAGGCTGCCCGGCTCGCTTCAGGAGCATGGTTACGGTTTTGATGTCGGTATTCACACACAGTGGACGGGACAGGTGGTTGACAATACGTGGTATCACGCGCCGGAGTATGCGAAATATCGCGAGCCGGGGAATGTCAAAATACCCTTCTGGCTGCAACCCGACAAACATTATATCGGAGTGGCGTGGTATCAAAAGGAAGTAAACGTTCCCTCTTCGTGGAAAGGCAGACATGTCGAGCTCGAACTTGAACGTACACACTGGGAAACCGCGCTTTATGTCAATGGAAAAGAAATCGGGAAAAGCGATGCCCTGTTGACGCCGCACCGCTATGTGATTGAAGAAACCGGCAAACTCCTGCTGACGCTTCGCGTGGACAATCGCGTACATATTCCCGTAGGCATCAATGCGCACAGCGTTTCCGACCATACGCAGTCGAACTGGAACGGCATCATCGGAAAGATTGTCCTTTCGGCGCGGCCTGCCCTGCGTATCAATGCCGTACGGGTCTATCCCGATGTGCAGGCAAAAAAGGCAAAAGTAGAGATAGACATTGCCGGAAAAGCGACGGGAAAAGTAAGAATCACATTGAAGGCAAAGAGTTTCAACAGCGCTGTTTCCGCAAAGGTGAAACCGGTGAGCGTCGAGACGGACGGCGGTCGCGCGGTTGCCATTCTGGACATGGGCGAAGGAATGCTGACATGGTCGGAATATGAACCGAATCTCTATCGACTGGATGTGACATTGAAGTCGGAAAGCGGGACGGATGCGAAAACCGTTGATTTCGGGATGCGCGAATTTAAGGCGAGCGGTACGCGGTTTACCGTCAACGGCACGCCTGTTTTCCTGCGCGGCACGCTGGAATGCTGTATTTTCCCGCTTACGGGATATCCGTCGACGGATGTCGCTTACTGGGAAAAGATTTATCGCCGTTGCCGGGAGTTCGGACTTAATCATGTCCGTTTTCATTCATGGTGTCCGCCGGAAGTGGCATTTGAAGTTGCCGACCGTACAGGAATCTATTTGCAGGTGGAATGCGGCGGATGGACTGAGGTCGGTGACGGCGGTCGCATCGACGAATGGTTTTACGAAGAGAGCGAACGGATTGTCAGAGAATACGGCAATCATCCCTCGTTTTGCATGATGCTCTACGGCAACGAGCCGGGCGGAAGGAAACAGGTCGAATACCTGTCGAAGTTTGTGGATCACTGGAAAGCGAAAGACGGTCGAAGGGTTTATACCGGCGGCGCAGGCTGGCCCTATCTTCCCAATGCCGATTACTGGAATACGCCCGACCCGCGCATTCAGGCATGGGGCGGAGGTTTACGAAGCATCATCAACGCCAAGCCGCCGCAAACGGCGTACGACTGGCGGGAAATCATCAAAGACAAAAACATGCCGGTCGTCAGTCACGAAATCGGACAGTGGTGTGTATATCCCGATTTCGGGGAAATACCGAAATATTCCGGCGTACTGAAAGCAAAGAATTTTGAAATATTCCGCGAGACGCTGGAGAAAAATCATCTCGGCGACATGGCAGGCAAATTCCTTTACGCTTCGGGACGGTTGCAGACGCTCTGCTATAAAGCGGATATCGAAGCTGCCCTGCGTACACCCGGCTTTGCAGGATTTCAGCTGCTCGACCTGCACGATTTTCCCGGACAGGGAACGGCGCTGGTCGGCGTACTCGACCCCTTCTGGGACGAAAAAGGCTATGTGACCGGCGCCGAATACAGCCGTTTCTGCAACGGCCTCGTCCCTCTGGCGCGGATGGAAAAACTGATATGGACGAACGGTGAAACGTTCCATGCATCCATCGAAGCGGCGCATTTCGCAGCCAGACCTTTCCCGAACGCCACTGTCGAATGGGAACTGACAGACGCGGCAAAGCAGGTCCTTGCCAAAGGAAAAACGACGAAAGATTTACCCGTAAACAACGGCATCGAGATTACGCGGATCGAATGTGATTTGTCGGCAGTGAAAGAGCCGGCGCAGCTGACTTTGACCGTCGGGATTGCCGGCGAGAAATACGCCTCCAACAGCTGGCACGTGTGGGTGTATCCGGTGACAGAGAAACCGATAGACAGCAAACCGTATTTCACGACCGACTTTGACGAGGCGGCAGCCAGAGTGCAGTCGGGCGACAGGGTGCTGTACTGTCCTCCGGCAGCTGCGTTGAAGCCCGAAAAAGGCGGCAGTATTGCCGTCGGGTTTTCTTCCATCTTCTGGAATACGGCATGGACGCGCAAACAGCCGCCTCATACGCTTGGCATCTGCTGCGACCCTGCGCATCCGTCGCTGGCCGCTTTCCCCAACGACGGATACAGCGATTATCAGTGGCACGATATTGTTACGGGCAGCGCTCCCCTGCTGATGGACGGATTTCCGGCGTCGCTGCGTCCGACAGTCTATCTGATCGATGACTGGTTTACCAACCGCCGGCTCGGTCTGCTGTTCGAGGCAAAAGCGGGTAAAGGCAAACTGATGGTTTGCGGGGCAGACCTCAGCCGCGATTCGGACAGTCCTGCTATGCGGCAGTTCCGCCGAAGCATCGAACAGTACATGGCTTCGGACAAATTCAATCCGGCAGAAGAAATAGATATGGCGCTGATAAAGGAATGGTTGAAGTACCCCCCCTTTTTTTGATATAATTAACATAATTTACAAAATTAACAGATTTTGTAAATTATGAAAATTCTGTTATATAATTAAAATATATGTAAATACATGGGGTTGCATTCTGTCAGGTGGGGTGTAGAAAATTTGAAGTTAATTAAAAATCCCGTAGGGGCCGTAGGGATGAACAAAAAAACATTTATTTACCTTTGTCCTTAAAAACAGCAGCAATGGAAGATATCCGATCGAAGTACAAATCTGGACTGTCGTCATTGTAAACTTGACGCAATC
>JAISPE010000044.1 GCA_031275145.1 Prevotellaceae bacterium
GTGATTTTTGCCAACAGTTCGGCAACTTCCTGCGGAGTATAAAATTCGCCGCCACTTTTGCCTGCATTGCTTGCATACATCTGCATCAGAAACTCGTAGGCGTCGCCAAAGGCATCAATCGAATTGTCTTGAAAATTGCCAAGCGTAAGTTCTCCGATTGCATCAAGAAGTTTTACTAACCGCTCGTTTCTTTGAACAACGGTTGCACCGAGTTTATTGCTGTTTACATCTACATCGTCAAACAAACCTTTGAGGTCGCTCTCACTGTCGAAACCCATTGCCGAACTTTCTATATGTTTAAAAACTCGCGCTAATGTTTCATTCAAATTTTGGTCGTTTTTGGCCTTTGCCCGCACATTTTTAAAAAGTTCAGACGGCAGAATGTAAAAACCTTTTGCTTGTATCGTAGAACCACGGGCATTTTCTGCCGTTGGGTCGTCAAGTTTCAAATAATCAAACTCCTTATTTCCCGTTTTTTGGACAAGCTGATTCAGGTACTCGGTAATGTTTTCACTGATAAAGCGGTAAAACAGGAAGCCAAGTACATATTGTTTAAAGTCCCAGCCATCAACCGAGCCACGCAGGTCGTTGGCTATTTTCCAAATTGTGCGGTGGAGTTCCTCTCGCTGTTGTTCTCTATTCATTATGAATTATTTTTTATGTTTTCGTTTACAATCTCTACAACCTTCTTCTGATAGTCGTCGTGCAGTGAAAACTTATTGTTCGGGCATAAAAAAATTATTGTAGCATTTTTTTTAGATTTGTTGTAAATACGGAAAAATCTACATTATTAAATAAATCGTCACAAAGATTATTTATAAAATAATCCTCCGTGATATTTCGTTCTTCTAAATCTTTTCTTAACCTGAAATAAAATTTTTTATCTTTTTCTGATAAGTTTTTTTTATCAGGGTATTTATTAGAAAATTCCTTTATTAAAGTATCTATTGATTTTATTGTAAAATATTTATCATTTAATACTTTGAGTATATCGTTATTAGGGCTATCTATTATCACGGAATAAAGATACTTTTCAATACTTGCTATTGGTAAAAAAAGTTTTTTAATATCTTTGTATTCATCAGATACTTCGTCTTTTATATCACCATCCAATATACTAATTATTGTTTTACCTAATCCTAAAATATTATTACGAAGTAAATCTTTATGCAAATATAATGTTTGACTCCAACCGCCAACAGGGACAACGTGAATTAATTTACCACTTTTGAAATTATGTTTGAGTAATATTTTATCAACAAGATATTTAGCTAATTTATCTTCTACCAACAATAAGAAATCAAAACCATCATGATCGTAAACATCTCTTATTAAATAGCTTGGATAACAGTTTGATTGAGTTGTAAGTTGCCCGTTTTTATTTGTTACTTTGTAAAGATTTGCAGGTTTTATGTTTTTTATAACTTCAGGTGAATGGCTTGAAAGTAAAACAACAAGATTTTTATGCTTTTTTACCAATTCGTTCAATAAATCAACTAATCGAGTAACAGCAATGGGGTGTAATGCTAATTCTATTTCGTCAATAAGTACCAAAATCTTTTCATTTGTTGGCAATGACTTTCGTTCAATAGAATTATATAAAAAATGAAGTAACGAAATTAACAAACACTCACCAGAACTCATTCTATATTGACTTATCAAATCTTGATTAACTTCGTTAAAGTAAGGTGTATTGTTAACATTTATTCTTTGAGTAATATATTTATTTTTGACCCTTTTTAAATTTCTATAATGCTCATAATCACCGTGCAATATGAAACTTAATTTATCAATAACATACTCGTCCGCATCAACAATCTCATTGCTCTTTAATTTGCCATGTTTAAGTAAACTATCAATTCTTGTAGAATCATTAAATCTTGTTCCATAAAAAAGTGAACCTTCATACATCCCATTTAATTTCATTATTTTTGGATAAAGATTAGAAGTCCATTGTTTTCGTTCTTTATTGTAACTCCAAATGTCAATTTTTCCATCAATATCAAAACTGATTTTTGAAGCGTCAGAAAAATCTTCTTGTTTTAGAGTTCCTAAATAATGCGTTGAAATTAATTGAGCCATTGCAAGCAAAATTGTACTTTTTCCACAACCGTTTGTTCCGACTAGAGCATATACACCATTTTCCAAAGGGATTTCTATTTCGCCTTTATCTATATTTTTTATTTTTTCAATACTCAATTTTAATGTATCCATATTTTATTTTCTATTTATATTTATATTCTGTTTTTTGCAATATCCAACACCTATTCGCCATCGTTTGCTCGTCTTCTACCACTGTTGAAATTTGGTCGGCTCGCCGCCGCCTTATTTTGCAATGGGTCGCGGTGTAAATATCCATAAGTAGTCGCCAATTTCCGTTGCGACAATTGGCGTTCCTTGCGTAACTGTTTTATTCATTCTACAAATTTCATAATGTTTCAATACTTATGTGTTTTGAAATTTTTGACAAAGATACAATTTTTTCTGAATTGGCAGTAAAATTTCTATATTCGGAACTCCTTTATGTCTGTTCTGCCGCCTGTTGCAAGTCGTTGAATTTCTGTCTGAGGTACTCTGAAATATTCATTTCGTTGAGGTTTGGGTGAAGTTTGTCCGCGTTGTCCTGTTCCTTTTCGATTTTCAGATTCACATTTTCCGTCGTAAATTCCTGATTATGTCCGGGCGAAAAAAAGTAAATGATTTCGTATAGCCGTTCGCCTAATTCCTGCATAATGGACGGTTTTTTATGCCTCCATAAATCAAACTTTCAATTATTTCCCGTCGACAATTGCAGCGGTAACAGCGTCGCCGGTTACATTGACCGATGTACGCAGCATATCCAGCGGGCGGTCGATTCCGATAATCAGAGCCAGACCTTCGGCCGGTATTCCCGCCGAAGTCAGTACCATCGTCAGGATAACGAAACTGCCTCCGGGTATTCCGGGAGTGCCGATGGAAGAAACCACAGTCAGTGCAACGATATACAGTAACTGTACAGCGTTTAATTCCATGCCAAGTACCTGAGCGATAAAAACGACAGCTATTGCCTGATAGCAGCTTGTCCCGTCCATGTTGATTGTTGTACCTACGGGCAAAACAAATGACGCGGTTTCCTGCGATACCCCCAGTTTTTTTTCGACAACATCCATGGTAAGTGGCAAAGTTGCGGCGCTACTGCTGGTAGTAAAGGCGAACAGCTGAACGGGATAAATGTTTTTCATAAACTCCGGCGGTCTGATTTTTGTAAACAGACGAAGCAGTAACGGATAAAAACCGAAAATAATAATAAGCAGGGATACGGTTACTGTCAGGGCATAAACTCCCAGTGCGGAGAAAATACTTGCATCGCCGTTAAAATCGGCTACAAGTCCCGCCATCAGAGCCGCCACGCCGTATGGCGCTACACGGATAATATAATCAATCATGCGGAGAATGACATCGTTAAGTTCGTCAAACAGACTGATGAGAGGTTTGATTTTCGCAGGGCTGACAGTGAGCGCCGCAAGTCCGAAGAACATGGCGAAAAATATTACCTGCAACATTTTCGAATTGTCGCCGGCGGCATTGAATATGTTGTTCGGGATAATATTTTCTAAAAACGATAACGGTCCCTGTTCTTTCGTTTCTTCGGCAAGATGCTTTTTCTCTTCGGCAAACGACTGATACTGTTCCTGAATATGGGCTATCTGTGTCCTGTCGACCAGACTGCCCGGTTTTACAAGCAGTCCCGCAGACAGACCCAGCACGACGGCCACTACTGTAGTACTCAAATATATTGCAACTGTTTTTCCTCCCATCCGCGAAAAGGAACTGATGTTTTTAAGTCCGGTAATACCCCTGATAAGCGAAACGAAAACCAGCGGAATGGCTATAAGCTGCAATAAACGGATGAAAATCTGTCCCCACGGATAAATCCAGTTCTGTACGAACCGTGCGCCGCCGTTCAGCTGCAAGGCTGCAAATCCGATGACAGCGCCGGCAATCATCCCTGTAAATATCTGTACATAAAGCGGAATGTGTTTTTTTCTCAAGTTTGACATAGATATGAAAGTGTTAAATAATTGCTGCGGTAATAAACGAGACAATAGCCATGACGGTCATTGTCAATATATATGACGGGTTTCTCTGCAACCTGTTTCTTGCCCTGAAACTTTCGAAAAATCCTGTGATAACCGGAATCAGCACAAGTAAAATGAAGAATAAAGGCATGTAAACTGCCGCATGTAAATTTCCCGGCAGGACACAAAGCGCCGTAAGCGTGGAATATATCGCCGCTTTAATGTAAGTTGTAACATGTATCAGCGCCAAATCGAATCCGCTGTAATCCAGAATCATTACTTCGTGTATCATTGTAAGCTCCAGATGCGTGCGCGGGTCGTCGACAGGCAGCCGTCCCGTTTCGACAAGGAGCATCAGGAAGAAAGCGAATGCGGCAAGCAGTCCGGGAATAACGGCATTCAGATTTGCCGTGTCGAAAAACCCGAATATCTCTGCGAAAGAATTGTGTCCGGTCAGCATGGCGAACGTTCCCGCAAGCACAAAAAACGCAGGTTCGGCAAGCATCCCGTACAGGGCTTCCCTCGAAGCTCCCATGCCCTCGAATGACGAAGCCGTATCCAGCGCCCCCAGAATCATCGCAAACCGGCTAAGAGCCAGCAAATACGCAAACATGACAAAATCGCCGGAGAACGATATCACAGAGTCGAGTTTCCCGAAAGGCGCAATCAGAGAGGCTGTGAATACTGCCGCAAAACTGACTGTTGGGGCAAAACGGAATATTATACCCGAATCGAGACTTATCACTTCGCCCTTGCGGAACAGAAGCGCCAGACTGTATACCGGCTGAAGGATCTTCGGACCTTTCCGGCCGCTGAAAACACTCCGCGTTCTTCCCAGAATACCGTGAAATACGGCGGCAAAAGCGAATATCAACAGTATTGATAACATGGTATTATGAGATAATGTCGAAACCTGTATACGGAACAAGAGCTTTTGGCATGATTATTCCCCTGTCGGTCTGGTTGTTTTCCAGCAGAGCGGCGACAATTCGGGGGAGTGCGAGCGAGCTGCCGTTCAGCGTATGCAGCAGTCCGGTTTTCTTTTGCTGTGTTTTATATCTCAGCTTTAAACGGTTTGCCTGAAAGGATTCGAAATTGGAGACGGAACTTACTTCGAGCCAGCGTTCCTGAGCTGCCGAATACACTTCAAAATCGTATGTCAGCGCCGAATGAAAACTCATGTCACCGCCACACAGACGAAGAATCCTGTACGGTAATTCCAGTTTCATGACAAGCGCTTCGACATGAGCAACCATTTCGTTCAATGCCATGTACGACAGTTCGGGTTTGGCGATCTGTACGATTTCTACCTTGTCGAACTGGTGCAGACGGTTAAGTCCCCTCACATCTTTTCCGTAAGATCCCGCCTCGCGTCTGAAACAGGGAGTATAAGCCGTCAGCTTGACGGGAAGCCCGTTTTCCGGAACAATCACATTCCTGTAAAGATTTGTCACCGGCACTTCGGCTGTCGGAATCAGATAAAAATCGTCATCGGCAACATGATACATCTGGCCTTCCTTGTCGGGCAACTGACCTGTGCCGAAACCCGAATCCGCATTTATCATCAGAGGCGGCTGAACTTCGAGATACCCCTGTTCGATATTGTGGTCGAGAAACATCGCAATCAGAGCGCGTTGCAGTTTCGCACCCTTTCCGGTATAAACGGGAAATCCTGCACCTGCAATCCTGTTGCCTGCCTCGAAATCGATAAGTCCGTACTTTGCAGCAAGTTCCCAGTGGGGCTGTTTGGGATCCGGTTCCTGGATAGCGCCCGACTGTTTTACCGTAACATTATTTTCAGCCGATCTGCCTTCGGGAACTGTTTCATGCGGCAAATTGGGCAACAGGAGCAGTTTGTCGTACAGTTGCCGTTCCAGACTGGCGACTTCCGTTTCAAGCTCCGCCGACTTCACCCTGAATTTTGCCGACTCTTCGGCAGCGTTATGTTTAACGGTTTCGGCCTCTTCGTGTTTATTTTCTTTTTTCAAAACCCCGATACGCGCGCCGGCCTCTTTCGCTACACGATTCTGTTCGGCAAAAAGAACTTCAAGCTCAGTCTGTTTCTTTTTGCGTATTCCTTCGATCGCAATGATTTCATCTATAATATTTGCAGCATCGAAACCTTTTACATTCAAACGGGATACAACATAATCCCTGCTGTTTTCTATTGTCTTAACAGTAAGCATAATCTTATTTTTAAGCCCCAAAGGTAACGCTTTTTTGACAGAATTGACAAAA
>JAISPE010000086.1 GCA_031275145.1 Prevotellaceae bacterium
CTCGACGTTCTTCCATTTATATATGCCGTCCACATATTTTGTTTTCGGCAGGATTGTTTTTGTCAAAATATTCAACTTATCCGGCAAAAAAACAGTTGCGGAATTAAAATCATTTTCGTATATGGACCGTTTAATACACATAATCAATAATATATTTGTCATTTAATATTTGTGTCCCGGCTACAAAGATATGAAAAATTTTATTTGGATAATAAAAATTATTTTTTATGAGGGGATATACGACAAAATTCCTTTTTGACAGAATTTCCTTTTTTGACATAATTAACAGAACCTTTAGTTCGACGAAGTCAATTTTCATAATTTCAGAACTCTGTCAATTTTGCAAATTTTGTTAATTATGTCAAAAAAAGGGGGATTTTCAAATTTTGTTAATTATGTCAAAAACAAAAAAAAGAAATTCTGTCAAAAAACAAAAAACGGTTATCTTTGCGCTTAATTTTATAAAATTATTCAAATGATTACTGTAAGAATAAAAAAACCGGCATACATAATTTTATTATGTGTTTTCATTGCGTGTAATGATCAAAAGCAGGATGATAATACACTCATTCGTTATGATTTGTCACAATCGACCGTGTTGGGCGCACCCGAGATTATTTTCGGTTTTGATGACAGATATCCTGTAGATATCATGGTAAAAGATTCCATAGCAATTCTTGTTGAAGTTAAAAACAACACATCTCTGATTGCATTAAACCTTGAAAAAAAGGAGATTTTGAAGTATTTCGGTCGTCATGGAAAAGGTCCGGAAGATGTTCTAAGTCCCGATTTTGTTCCGGCGGCAAGTACCGGCGACTTTATTTTTATTCATGACTACAATTTGGGAAAAGTGATGAAAATTCATCTGAAAGGTAAAGACAGATTTAAAATGGAAAAAGTTGAGGATTATCCAAAGGGCAGCGGCGGTCTGAGTCTGTCATCCGGTTATGATGTTTACCGGACAGCAGAGCTGAAAGGGGATGCCATGTTTTATATCCATAACCGGACAGGCGATTCAACTGTTAATGTCGATTATTATCCTGAGGTCAAAGGGCTTTTCGCTATAAATACAATGCTGGCGCCTGTTCTGGCATTAAACGTGCCCGAAAACAGAATAATGGCCGGAATGTATTTTATCGATATGTTCAGCCTCTACGATTTGACGGGTAAAAGATTGAAATCTGTCTATTTTTCGGATAATTATATTCCGGCGATAGATGAAAACGAACAGTCTTTCGACTTGCAGAAAGGCTATTCGTCGGTAAAACCGTATCCGACAAACGATTTCTGTTATTTCCTCAGGAGAACGGAAGCAAACGATGAAATTAAGGAAGCTCATCTGATACAGACGGACTGGAACGGAAATCCTGTGAAATCCTACATTATCCCTGACAGTGATATCCATGGAGGATTCTGTATTGATGAAACGAGTAAAAAAATGTATACATTTAAACATTCCATAATCGACGACAATGAAATCTTTTATCTGGCAGCATACTCGCTGCATTAACCTTCATTTGGCGAACATACTGTAATACAGAGCATCGAAAGTTCCGTCCTCGCACATCAGCACAAGTTCTTCCAGGATTTTATCCTCGCCATGTTTATCATACTGTTTTTTAAGATTGTTGCCGAACAGTCTTGCCACGCCCTGCCAGAAAACCGCCTTGAAACTGCCTTTAAATTCTTTCAGCACGGAATACGAGGTTTGCCCTGTTTCCCTGTCGATTAACTTTATAAGCATGCGTCCCTGAGAGACCGTCAGGTTTCTCAGAGGGGCTTCAAATTCGGCAAAGAGTTCTTTTTCCAGCTGTTTGACGATTGTTTTTTTCTCCCTGTTACTGTTGGCATCTTTGTATCTGGCTTCCAGCTCCTGCATCTTGTTTTTCGCCGTCTGTGCGTAGGGATATACTTTTTTCAGGTTGTAAACCGTTCGCCTGTAGTTTTTGTAGTCTTTTTTATTTTTCCAGTGATAAATGTATATGGGAGGCAATATTTCTACCTGAACCGTATCGCCACAGTACATGAAAGATGCCGGTTTTCCTTCAAAGAAACTGAAAAACAGTACAAGTAAAAGAAACAGCCTCCCGTACATTTTTATGATTTCTCAGATAAAATCTGTTCCATTGCCGGCAAGTACATCTGCAATGGTTTGCTTTATAACGTCCTCGTTATCTCTCGGGCAAATCATAAGGACATCTTCGGTATCGACAATAAGATAATTGTCCAGTCCCTTGATAACTATCAGCTTGTCCCGACTTGCCGAATTAATCATACTGTAGGACACATCCGACAGATAGGTTTTTGCATTCTGCACAGCATTTTGATTCTCGTCCTTGTCGAGTTGCAGATAAAGCGAATTCCATGTACCGACGTCCGACCATCCGAAATCGGCAGCAAAAACAAATACATTTTCAGCCTTTTCCATTACTCCGTAGTCGATAGAGATGTTATAACACTGCGAATATGCCTCAAAGATAAACTGTTCTTCCGCGGGTGTGTCATATCTGTCCGCTCCTTTTGAAAATATATCCGCAATATCGGGCAAATGAACGGACAGGGCTTTCTGTATGGATTTCAGAGTCCAGATAAATATTCCCGAATTCCAGTAAAATTCACCGCTTTCCACAAACAGTTTTGCCGTATCGAGGTCGGGTTTTTCCGTAAAAGTCCTTACCTTGCAGACGGTATCCTTACAGCCGGGAGCATCGTTTTTTTCGATTTGGATATATCCGTATCCCGTTTCAGGCCTTGTCGGTTTCAGACCCACCGTAACAAGAGCGTCGTTACTTTCGGCGTAAGCCAGACCGTTAAGCATCACCTCCAGAAACTTGGTATCGTTGAAAATCACATGATCCGACGGAGTGACAACAACCTTGGCGTCCGGATTCTTTTTCAGAAGCCTGTACGTGGCGTATGCGATACACGGGGCTGTATTCCGCCGCATCGGCTCGCATAACACCTGACTTTCTTCAATTTCGGGGATTTCCTCCAGTACCAGGTGTTTGTAATCCACGCCTGTGACAACAAGAAAATTCTGTACGGGAATAATTCTCGCAAAACGCTCGTATGTCTGCCGGATAAACGTGTTTCCAACGCCCAGAATATCCAGAAACTGTTTTGGTTTTTTCGTCCTGCTGAGAGGCCAAAACCGGCTGCCGATACCCCCCGCCATTATTATACAATAATCATTATTATTCATTTAGTCTATTATTTTTAAATTACTTATTTTATGTATCGAACTGTAAGAACGAACGGACAAAAGTAATCAAAAAACCGGAATACAAACCGTAAAAGCCCCTTTTTGACAAAATTAACAGAACCTTTAGCTCGACGAAGTCAATTTTCATAATTTACTTTGAAAACCCTGTTAGGGTTCCCGGGAAAATTCTGTCAAAAAAAGGGGGAATTCTGTTTACGGCAGAAATCTGGTTTGTAAACAAGTTGCAACCCTATAATTTGGTGAATTTTCCACCAAAACGAAATCGACAATTTTGCAGTATATGCTCAAACACAGAATCGGTTACAAAACTATTTCGGCGGCTTTGGACGAAATTTCCAATTATTTAAAAGCCTCGATGACTTCGTTCTGGGACGAGCTAGTGTCATGTCACATTAAAAAAGTCGTAAAAATGTTTTATCTTTGC
>JAISPE010000143.1 GCA_031275145.1 Prevotellaceae bacterium
CCCGCTCTGCAGCGTAGCCTTAGGAGCCATCAACGAATAAATATATCATGTATTAATGTTAAAGTATTATTATTCACGATTGTAGTATTTATTTTGATGCATTTATTTATTGATAACGCCTTAAAGAGTGACAGTTTTGTATTTGATAGCAATGTACACTTTCCAACCGGTTACAGTCTGTTATGGGACTGTATTCGTAAATGTCTTGATCTGATAGAAAAAATGGAACGCAAACATGGCATTATTCCAGGATGACGGCTGACGTTTGCTGTGATTACGGGTCTGGATTGTCGTCATTGTGGGCTTGACCGCAATCTCCCATTATCACAAAACTGTACCGCGCATAGTATAACGGTTGAAAAAAGTCCCGCAACGCCGCATACTGGCTAAAAGCATCGTCTCTTCGGCAGGAAGTGTTATATTTTGTTTATTTTTCTTTCCCTTAAACTAAATTCATTTTTACATTTTGTTCCGCCTCTTCCACGCTGATATTTTTCCGGCGGGCGTAGTCTTCGAGCTGGTCGCGGGCGATTTTATCTACGCGGAAATATTTGCTTTGAGGATGTGCGAACACCAGTGCGCAGACCGATGCGACGGGCTGAACCATATAACTTTCCGTCAGGCTTACGCCGATATTTTTTTCGGCATTGAGCAGGGCGAACAGTTCTTTTTTCTCGCTGTGATCGGGCGAAGTCGGATATCCCGGCGCGGGACGGATACCGGTGTATTTTCCCTTAAACAAATCGGGTATGCTCAAATTCTCTTTTTCGTCGTATGCCCGGAATGTCTTTCGGATATACATGTGAGTATATTCTGCCATAGCCTCGGCAAGACGGTCGGCAAGGGCTTTTGCCATTATTGCCGAATAGTCGTCGCCGGTTTCCTGAAACTCTGTCAGCAGCGTATCGAGTCCAACTCCGGCGGTAACAGCGAAAGCGCCGATCCAGTCCTGCAAACCCGAACTTGCGGGAGCAATGAAATCGGACAGGCAGAAATTCGGCAATCCCCTGTTATCCGTTTGATTTCGCAAGTTATGGAAAATATATTCCCTGTCGGAAGACACCACAATATCGTCGCCTGTCGAGCTGGCGGGATAAATCCCGAAAACCGCTTTCGGACAGACATGCGATTCCATTCTGTAGAGCATCGATTGAGCTTCAGTCCAAAGTTTTTGCGCCTCGTCGCCATAATCCGGATCATCAAATATCGCAGGGTAACGTCCCTTCAATTGCCACAGCATAAAGAAAAAGTCCCAGTTGATATATTCCTTTAATTCCAAAACGCTTACATTCAATGTCTGCGTTCCCTGTATGGAAGGCTTCACAGGAGGTTGAGCCTGCCAGTCAATCCTGAATGCGTTTGCACGTGCCTGTTCAATCGACAGATATTTAACCGCCTGTCTCTGCGCACTGTATGTCTCGCTCAATTGCCGGTATTCCTGTTTTGTTTTTTCGACAAACTTTTCTTTTTCGCCGGACAGGAGCGCTCCGGCAACGGGAACGCTTCGCGACGCATCCTTAACCTGTATTACGGGACCGCTGTATGCGGGAGATATTTTCATGGCAGTGTGAAGTTTGGACGTTGTCGCGCCGCCCACCAGCAAGGGGATTTTCAGTCCGTGCAACTCCATTTCTGCCGCAACGTGTATCATTTCTTCCAGCGAAGGAGTTATCAATCCGCTGAGACCGACAATATCAACGTTTTTCTCGATAGCTGTTTTGATAATTTCTTCTGAAGGCGTCATCACGCCCAAATCAATGATTTCGTAATTGTTGCACGACAGAACAACGGCAACGATATTTTTCCCTATATCGTGAACATCGCCTTTGACGGTAGCAAGCAGGATTTTACCGGCGCTTCTACCTGCTTCGGATTTCTGCGCCTCGATGACCGGTTGAAGACGGGCGACGGCGCGTTTCATTACGCGCGCGCTCTTAACGACCTGCGGTAAAAACATTTTTCCGGCCCCGAACAAATCGCCGACCCTGTTCATGCCGTCCATCAGCGGACCTTCGATAATGTCGATTGCCTTTTCGTATTTCTGCAATGCTTCCTCCATATCTTCGACAATAAAGGTATCAAGTCCTTTTATCAGAGAAGCCGTTATCCGTTCTTCGAGAGATAATTCGTTTCTGTTATCCGTAGATTTGGACTGTTGTCCCGCGTCGGAATTTTTGAGTTTGCCGGCTGCTTCTATCAGGCGTTCCGTAGCGTCTTTCCTGCGATTCAAAACCACATCTTCGACGAGTTCGAGCAAGTCTGCCGGTATTTCGTCATACACCTGTAACATTCCGGCGTTTACGATACCCATATCCATTCCCGCTTTGACGGCATGATACAGAAAAACGGAATGCATTGCCTCGCGTACAGCGCTGTTTCCCCGAAACGAAAACGACAGATTGCTTACCCCTCCGCTGACTTTGGCGTACGGAAGATTTTCCTTTATCCATTTCACTGTGTTGATGAAATCCACCGCATAGCCGTCATGTTCTTCTATTCCTGTTGCAATACTCAGTATATTGGGATCGAAAATTATATCCTGAGGCGGGAAATTCAGTTCGTTCACAAGAATATCGTAAGCCCGTTTGCATATCTCCGTTTTTCGCGCAAACGAATCGGCCTGACCTTTTTCGTCGAAAGCCATAACTACGGCAGCCGCTCCGTATTCGCGGATTTTCGCAGCCCGCTGTTTGAATACCGTTTCGCCTTCTTTCAAACTGATTGAATTTACTATTGACTTGCCCTGCACGCATTTCAGTCCGCATTCGATGACTTCCCATTTCGACGAATCTATCATCACGGGAAGTTTTATGACGTCCGGCTCGGAAGCAATGGTATTGAGAAAATGCGTCATACACTTTTCGGCGTCGAGCATGGCGTCGTCCATATTAACGTCTATGACTAAAGCTCCGTTTTCAACCTGTTCGCGGACAATCTCAACGGCTTCGCCGTATTTTTCTTCGCGTATCAGCCGTGCAAACTTTCGCGATCCGGCAACGTTAGCCCGTTCGCCGATGTTTACAAAGTTTATTTCGGGAGTGATAACGAGTTCGTCCAGACCGCATAAATGCAGGTATCCTTTTTCTTTGTCCGGCAATTCCACCGGCTTTCTTACGGTCGTCGATTTGGCCACAGCGTTTCCGATAGCTCTGATATGCTCGGGAGTTGTACCGCAGCATCCCCCGACAATATTTACCCATCCGTTATCAATAAATTCGCCGATTTTAGCAGCCATGGATTCCGGTGTCTGCTCGTATTCTCCGAACTGATTCGGCAGGCCTGCATTCGGGTGTACACTCACGTAACATGTTGCGATAGACGACAGCTGTTCGACGTAAGGTTTCATCTGTTCAGCTCCCAAAGCGCAGTTGATACCTGTACTTAACAGGTCGAAATGCGATACGGAACAGAAAAACGATTCGACGGTCTGTCCTGACAGTGTACGTCCGCTACGGTCGGTGATTGTTGCTGAAACCATTACCGGTATTTTCCGTCCGCTCTCGCGTTGAAGTTCCGATACGGCATACAGGGCTGCCTTAACGTTCAGCGTGTCAAAAGCTGTCTCGATAAGCAGCACATCCGCGCCCCCGTCCCGCAAGCCCCGTACCTGTTCCGAATAGGCTTCGACCAGCATGTCGAAAGTGACAGCCCTGAATGCGGGGTTGTTGATGTCCGGCGAAAGCGAGGCTGTCCTGTTTGTCGGGCCGATAGAGCCGGCTACAAAGCGGGGTTTTGAAGGATTCCTTTGCGTATACGTATCGGCTGTCTCTCTTGCTATGCGTGCCGCCTCGAAATTTATCCGGTAAGCAAATTCTTCGAGAGCGTAATCGGCCTGTGAAATCCTGTTGGCGCTGAAACTGTTGGTCTCCACAATGTCAGCGCCAACGTCGAAATAGGCTTCGTGTATACTTTTGACTATATCGGGACGTGTCAGTGACAGGACATCGTAGTTTCCTTTCAGCGGAATATTATGGTTTTTAAAAATATCGCCACGAAAATCTTCTTCCGTAAGACTGTGCCTCTGCATCATAGTTCCCGTAGCGCCATCCAGTATCAGAATGCGTTTTTTCAGTTCATTCCTTATATCAAGTATCATATCCAAATAAAAATAAGCACAAAGATAATTGATAATTGATAATCGGCGAATAGCTGGCGTAAGCCATTCTGTTAATTCTTTAATTCTGTTATACATCAAACGGGTGAGAATTGTGAGTTTTTTTGCAGAAAACTGTTTTCCGCCCCATCGTTATTGCGGGGAGCGCAGCGACGAAGCAATCCGGAAATGCACAACTTTCCGGATTGCTTCGTCGCTGCGCTCCTTACAATGACGCTTTTTGTAAGAGGCATATTAACAGTCCTTTCGTCATTGCGAAGCAACCCTTATTTCCCCCAAAGTCCCCTTAGTAGC
>JAISPE010000162.1 GCA_031275145.1 Prevotellaceae bacterium
ATTATCCGCAATAGAAGGAAACAGACAGACGGATGCAAAACTTCAAGTCCAAATCAAGTTTTGACCGACGGAAAAAATCCCGGAGGGTGGGGTGTAAAAAATTTGAGGTTAATTAAAAATAATTGGCTGTCGTGAGTGTCCCGGCAGACTGTTTCTTCCTGCGAAATGGCTGTCGTGAGTGTCCCGGCTGACTGTTTCTCCTGTGAATTGGCTGTCGTGAGTGTCTGGGCTGACTGTTTCTCCCGTGAATTGGCTGTCGTGAGTGTCCCGGCAGACTGTTTCTCCCGTGAATTGGCTGTCGTGAGTGTCTGGGCTGACTGTTTCTCCTATGAAACGCTCGCCTGTCAGCTTTAGCAGACTTCCCCCGCTGATGCCCGTAACCCGCATAAGGTTTACACCAAAGACCTTATAATCGTACTCTTCAACATCAAACGCCACTCTGTCAATACGACTTTCTGTCTTCGTATCCCGTTTTTCATCGCTTCCCCCAATAAATTTAGCCGAAATTTTTACCGAAGAAGAAATTACGGCGGTTACCTGTTAGGGCGTATAAGTTCTTTCACTTTCAGCGCCAGGTCGGCGAATATTATTTTTGCATTTCCGTTCTGGGATATTTGCGGGATACAGATATTTAACTGTCTGTATAATTCAAAGACATTGCTTTCATTGATAAACACGGAGAATTTTCTTGCCCATTCGAGTTCTTCATAGCCGAGATATACAATGTCTTCAATCTTTTTGTTCAGGATAAAATTTTCTCTGATCAGACGTTCGGCAAACACGAGGAACGATTTTTGTTTTTCTCTGCCGAAAGAAGCCATATATTCAGCCCATTCCAGAAGTCCGGGAATATCGTTTTGATAGGACATTCGCATAAACTGCACAAAACTGTCGAAATTTGTTTTTGCCGATTCGGATGCCTGTAAAACCTGCATTGCCTTGATATAATCGCCTTCGGAGAGCCGCGATGCGGTGAAGGCTTCTTTTTCGTTAAATCCCAGTTCTTTCAGGCTGGTGATAATATCGTCTTCCGTTAAGGGATGCAATCTTATCCTTTGTGTACGCGAATATATTGTCGGCAGGATATTGCCGGAATTTTCGGTAACAAATATAAAGACAGTATTTTTCGGAGGTTCTTCTATCAGTTTCAGCAACCGGTTTGCCGATGTTGAGTTCAATCTTTCGGGAAGCCAGATTATCATTATCTTATTGTCCGCTTCAAACGGTTTATAATTTAATTTCGACAGTATTCTGTCTGCCTCGTGAGCGCTGATATTTCCCTGTTTGTTGTCGATACCCATACATTCGTACCAGTTCTGTTCGGAGAAATATTTCTGATCGGTTACAATCTTCCGCCATTCGGTCAGGAAATTATCACTTACCGGTTTATCTTTGACTTTTTTTGTCGTGTTTACAGGGAAAACAAAATGCAGGTCGGGATGAATCAGTTTATTGTATTTGATACATGACGGACATACTCCGCACGAATCATTACTTTTATTTTTACACGAAATATACTGCGCATAAGCCAGAGCCAGAGGCAGCCCGCCATAACCTGCCGCACCTTCAAACAGCTGGGCATGACTGACACGTCCGTCGGTAACCGTCGAGACGAGTTTTTCCTTGAGTTCCTTCTGTCCGACTACGTCCTTAAATTGCATGGTTACAGTATGATCTTTTAGATCTATTTCAACATTTTGATTATCGAATCAAGGATCAGCACTCCGTCGGTATTTCCCAAATCCTCATCGACAGCTCTTTCGGGATGAGGCATCATTCCATATACATTTTTACGCAGATTGCATATACCGGCGATATTTTCTGTCGAACCGTTGGGGTTTATTTCCTGAGAAACGATTCCGTTTTCGTCGGAATACCGGAACAGAATCTGTCCGTTTCTTCGCATTTCCGCCAGAATACTTCCCGGAGCGTAATATCTTCCTTCGCCGTGCGCAATTGGAATCTTCAACGGTCTGGAATCCAGATGATGGGTCAGATGCGTGTTTTTTGCATCGGGAATGATGTATGTGTTTTTGCAGATGAATTTCCGGGTATCGTTATGCAGTAAAGTTCCGGGCAGCAAACCTGCTTCACACAAAATCTGAAACCCGTTACAGACACCGAAAACAAAACCTCCGTCATCGGCAAAATCAATTACTTCTGCCATTATCGGGGAAAACCTCGCCAAAGCCCCCGACCGCAGATAGTCGCCATAAGAAAATCCTCCGGGTAAAAGCACTCCGTCAACGTCTTGCAGTGAACGGTCTTTGTGCCAGAGAGGGATCACTTCCTGTTCCATAATATTCTGAAACGCGTAAATCATATCGTGGTCACAATTCGAACCGGGAAATATTACAACACCAAATTTCATTTGTTTATATTTTTTTATCATTAAAAATAAAACCCTGAACAGATTAACTGTCAGACTAATTTCGTAATTATCCGCAAAGATAGAAAAATAATGCTTAATTGTCGATTATTTATTATAATTCACTAATATTTACCTGCGTTTATACCGGAAAAACATGAACGGTCCTCCCGTAAAAATCTATTTTAAGCCACAAAAAGACAAACTTTCACGTTCGGTTCTGCGGAAAGTTTCGGGTGGCTTTTTTTTGACATAATTAACAGAATTTTCAAAATTTACAAAGTCTGTTAATTCTGAAAATTCTGTTAATTCTGTCAAAAAAGAATTCTGTCAAAAAAAGAATTCTGTCAAAAAAAGAATTCTGTCAAAAAGGGAATTTTGTCAAAAAGGAATTTTGTCGTACACCCTTTCGGGTGAGTCTTCTTATCTGTTTGATAATTTAATCATATCTTTGTTCCGCAAAAATAACAGGCATTCGAGTACAGTAATAAGTGATAAACAATGGAAAAAGACAGAATAACAGCGAAGAGTCCCGTTACACGCAAGAAATTTCTGCGAATATGCGGGTCTGTCATAGCCGGGACAGTGATTGCTTTACTGTCGGGAATCTCGTTAAAACGGATACGTTCTAAAGAATCAGGTTATTTCTGGCAGATAGATCCGTCGAAGTGTACCTTCTGCGGACGTTGCGAAACCGGCTGCGTACTTCCGGTCTCGGCGGTGAAATGCGTACATGCCAACAGAGTATGCGGCTATTGCGATTTGTGCGGGGGCTATTACCGTACCAACGTGAAAGATTTGAATACGGCAGCCGAGAATCTGCTGTGTCCTGCGGGAGCAATCAGGCGCGCGTATGTTGAAGACCCTTATTTTGAGTATACCATCGACGAAAGCGTATGCAACGGTTGCGGGAAATGCGCCAAAGGCTGCAACTCGTTCGGCAACGGGTCGCTGTATCTGCAAGTAAAACAGGAACTGTGTAAGAACTGCAACGAGTGTAAAATCTCGCAAACCTGTCCTTCCGGCGCTATACGGCGGGTCGCTTACAGCGAGGCTTATTTATTGAAAGACGCATGAAAAAAATCCTGTCGCTTCCGCTCATACTGTTTCCGCTTGTAACGACGGCGCAAAACCGCTTCCCGAAACCCGATTTCGAATCGGGATACAGGTATCCGACATTCACGTACCATGTTCCGGACGAGACATTTTGGACGGCGCTCGACATAGCGCTGCTCGTTCTCATGATGAGTTTCGTCGCATGGGCGGTAATCAAAAGGAAGAAGCGGGCGCCAGTGATGTGGGTATCCGTTATTTCGGTCGCATATTTCGGTTTTTACCGCAGCGGCTGCGTGTGCAGCATCGGCGCGATACAGAACGTGGCGCTGGCTTTGACCGACACTTCGTATGCCATGCCGCTGGCGGTATTGCTGTTTTTCGTTCTGCCCGTCGTTTTTACGCTGATGTTCGGCAGAGTATTCTGTGCGGGCGTCTGTCCGCTGGGCGCATTGCAGGAATTAGTCAATGTAAAGAATTTCCGTTTGCCGAAGCCGGTCGCGGCTGTACTGGGGATCATTCCGTGGATATATCTTTCGTTTGCCATACTGTGCGCCGTCACGCGCAGCAGTTTTATTATCTGCCGTTTCGACCCTTTCATCGGGATATTCCGCATGGGGGGAGATTTGGGAATGATCATTTTCGGGGCATTGCTCTTGCTGACTGCCGTCTTTACCGGACGGCCGTTTTGCCGTTTCCTTTGTCCGTACGGTGCGCTGCTGAGTCTGTTTTCGCGGGTATCGGTCTGGAAAATACGGATTACGCCCAAGTGTATCAACTGCGATCTGTGTCACAGCGCCTGTCCGCTCGACGCCATTCGTCCGCCGTACGAAAACAGGGTCAAAGAAAGCCGTGTGCAGGGCGTGAAAAGAATACTGACCTATCTGGTTTTCCTGCCGGCGATGGCGTGTACGGGCGCTTTTGTCCTCAACCTGACCGGCGATTCGCTTAGCCGTTCGCACAAAGATATGCGACTGTATGACCTTGTGGTGCAAAACGCTAAAGAACCGCAAAACATTCCGCCGTTAGACGTGGAAGTGTTTTATGCGCAGGGTGGAACTATTGAAAAACTGACCGCAAGAGCGGAAACAGTACGTAACGAATTTAGAACCGGCGCGACCGTTGCAGGAGGTTTCATCGGATTAGTCGTCGGATTCACGCTCATCGGGCTGTCGCTGAAACGTACACGTAAAACGTACGAAATCGACGACGCCGCTTGTGTCAATTGCGGCAGATGTTTCGGATATTGCCCGCAAAACAGACAGTTAAAAATTGAAAATTGAAAATGAATTGATTTAATAAATTCTAAAAGTCACACTGAAGAATTGAAGAATGAAATTGAAAATGAAAATGAAGAGAAAATGAAGAGAAAATGAAATGGATAAAGTACATAAAGTTTCGCAGGGACGACGCAGACGGTTCACTTGGTAGAGCGATTTTAAGAAATATAGCGATTGTATCGGCAGTGTTTATCCTTACCTTTTCAATTATGCTGATAACAAATTATTTTCAGGTAAGAAATATCAATCCCTTACAGACGGAAGTAATCGAAACGCTGAAACAGATTAACGACGAAAATGCTGATAACGTCGAACTTCAGGAACAGATACGTCAACTCGATCTGCTGGCGCGTAAGGCATACTTCATCCGTCGAGACCATCTGATGGCGGGGGTTTATATTCTGATAGCCGTACTGGCGGTGTTTATCGTAACTCTACGTTTCTATTATGCCGAAGATAAAACTCTCCCCGGCAAACAGGTAGCGCCCGTCGATGAGTGGATGATTAAGACTCATGCACGGAAATATATCCGGTGGGCAGCCGGCGGACTTGTTGTTGCTGCGCTGGCGTTTGCGTTTCTCTCGTCGCCGTACATGAGTATGAGCGGCGGGAAACCTGTCGTCACAAAAACCGCCGCCGTCGATAATATTGTGGACGCAGCAGAGGAACAGCTGTCCGGTACGGAAGAAAATTATGATTCGGAATACAGTCAAGCCGTTCCGAAAGAAGAAAATCCGGAAACGGAAACGGATGAATCGACAGACTCTGCCAGACACGCTCCGGCCGCAACAGCATCTCCGACAAGCGCATCGGCCGAAACAGCATTGACTGAAACAGCGACTCCGTCAACGGCTCAGGCTGAAACGGCATCGACCGAAACAGCGACTGCCGAAAAAACCGAACAGTCGAAACAGCCGGACATCCCCAAAGTAACCCATAACGGATTTCGGGGAAACAATTCCAATGCCGTTTCATCTGCAAAGGGAATCCCTGTGAGCTGGAATCTCGACACCGGCGAAAACATTGCATGGCAAAGCGAGGTCCCGAAACCCGGATATAATTCTCCCGTTGTCAACGGCAACAGGGTATTCATCACCGGCGCCGACGAACAGACGCGCGAACTGTATTGCTTCGATCTGTTTACCGGCGAAAAACTCTGGACTCTGGAAGCAAACGACATCCCCGGCTCGCCCGCACAGATGCCGAAGACCACCGAAGATACGGGACTTGCCGCTTCGACCGTCGCCACAAACGGCAAACACGTCTGCGCAATATTCGCTTCCGGCGACCTGATTTGCGCCGACATGGACGGTAAGCCGGTTTGGGCGAAAAACCTCGGCGTCCCGCAAAATCACTACGGATACGCATCGTCGCTGCTCGTCTTCGGAAACCTGCTGATTGTGCAGTACGACAACAGCAACACGCCGCGCATCATCGCACTGGACCTGGCCACCGGAACGGAACGATGGAACACGTCGCGACAGGAAAAAATCACATGGAGTTCGCCGATCATAGCATACGTCAACAACACTCCACAGTTAGTGCTGATGGGAAATCCCGCTATCACGGCGTACAACCCGAACAGCGGCGAACAGTACTGGCGGGTCGAAGGTCTGAACGGCGAAGTGGCGTCAAGTCCGTGCAGCGCAGCGGGAACGGTATTCGGCGCAAGCGAATATGCCGCGCTGATTGCCGTCGATGCCTCAACAGGCAAAACCCTGTGGACGGCAAACGACTATCTCCCCGAAGTATCGTCGCCCGCAGCGACAAAAGACAACGTATATCTTGCCACAAGCTACGGCGTACTCGCATGTTACGATGCCAAAACGGGAGAACTGAAACACGCTCGCGAACTGAATACAGAGTTTTATTCATCCCCCGTCATCGTCGAAGGCAAACTTTACATCTTCAGCAATGACGGCGTTCTGTACATATACTCGGCAAACAGCGATTTCAAACTGCTTAACTCGTTCGAGACGGGACAGAAAACTTTCGCCACCCCAGCCTTTACCGACGGTCGAATAATTGTGAGGACAGAAAACAGCCTTTACTGTGTGACGGAAAAAGGATAAATTTCACAGTCCCAGGGGTGACGCATTTAAATTTGTATTAGTTTCAAAAGATATTCTTTGTTCCAAGCGGCTTTTAGTCTTTTAGAACGTAAAGATTCTGAACCTGCATCTTTTTTGAGCAAATTTAGA
>JAISPE010000203.1 GCA_031275145.1 Prevotellaceae bacterium
AAAAAAAGGGGATTCCGATTTTTTTCTTACATTTGCATTATAATTTGAATTGGAATTTTAATTTTATTATACATTAATATACAATGAAAAAGTTAGGTTTAGCGACAGTAATTGCACTTTTTTGTGCGTGTACCGGGAAAATACAGCAACAACAAAACACATCTCTAATGATTGGTAAAAAAGACATTAAACTCGCAGGCAGATTGATGACGCCGGAAGTATTATGGCATTTCGGACGTATCGGGAACGTGAATGTTTCACCCGACGGAAAACAGATTGCATACACCGTAACATGGTATGACATCGAACAGAACGCAAGCAATTCGGAAATCCATATCATGGATACCGGCGGCGGAAACAAAAAACAGTTAACGGGTTCTCCCGAAAAAGAAGGAGCGCTCAAATGGCGTCCCGACGGAGCATACATCGGATTTGTCCGTAAAGGCAAACTCTTCGAAATCAAACCCGACGGAAGCGGCGAAAGAGAAATCGCCATTCCCGGAGACAGACAGGTTAACGAATTCAGCTATTCGCCTGACGGGAAAAAACTGTTGCTGGCAATCGATACCCGCGTGACAAAAGTTCTGGGTAAAGACATTTATGAGGATTTGCCGAAAGCGAACGCCTATGTAAACGAAGATCTGATGTACAGGCACTGGGACACATGGAAAGACGGCTCGTTTACGCATCTTTACATCGCCGGTTATGCCGACGGAACAGTATCTTCCATCGAAGACATCAACAAAGACGAGCCGTGGGATATTCCGACAAAACCGTTCGACGACATAAACGAAACCTCATGGTCGCCCGACAGCAAAATCCTGGCCTATTCCGCCAAGAAACTCGCCGGAAAGGAATATGCCGAATCGACAAACTCGAACATCTATCTTTACAGTACGGAAAACGGGCAGACAGAGATGCTTACCGAAGGAATGCACGGATACGACAAATCACCGTCTTTTTCGCCCGACGGATCGAAACTGCTGTGGTTAAGCATGGAACGGGCAGGTTACGAAGCCGATAAATCGCGCATATTCGTATACGATTTTGCGACCGGAACAAAAACAGACTGTTCGAAAGAATTTGACTCGAATCCCTCGGGAACTGTATGGTCAAAAGACGGCAAGTCGCTGTATTTTACCGCATGTTTCGACGAAACTTTCCGCATATTCCAGATGACTTTTTCCGAAAATGCAGCATCCGGCATATTCAGACAGTTATCCAAAGACGGATTTTTTGACTATCAGAACATACAGGAAACGGCCGACGGGTTTGCAGTGATCAGATCGCAAATCGTCAAACCGGCGGAAATCCATAAATTCGACGTAAAAACCGGCGAAAGCACAGAGATATCATTCGTGAACAAGGACCTGCTGGAACAGCTGGATTTACCCGAAATGGAGCTGCACCGGATAAAAACAAGCGATAACAAAATCATGCCGGCGTGGGTAATCCTGCCCCCGAAAATCGACAAATCGAAAAAATACCCCTGCATACTGATGTGTACGGGAGGCCCGCAGGGAGAGATAAGCCAGTCATACAGTTATCGCTGGAACTATGCCCTGATGGCTTCGCAGGGATACGCGGTGATTTATCCGGCGCGGCGCGGCGTTAGCGGATACGGACAGGAATGGTCCGACGCCGTCAGCAAGGACCATGGCGGACAGCCGGAACGCGATCTGCTCTCGGCTGCCGACTATATCGCATCACAGCCATGGATTGACGAAAACCGTATAGCCGCTGTAGGTGCAAGTTACGGAGGATATTCCGTCTTCTGGCTCGCGGGAAATCACAACAAACGGTTCAAAGCGTTCATCGCGCACTGCGGAATATTCGACATGAGAGCAATGTATACAACCACCGAAGAAATGTTTTTCGAGAACTGGGAGACAGGGCCTTTCTGGGACAAAAACAATGAAAAACAGTATGAGCAGTCGCCGGTCAATTTCATCAAAAACTGGGATACGCCCATACTTGTATTTCATGGCGAGCATGACTATCGGGTGCCATACACACAGGGTCTTGCAGCGTTCAATGCCGCCCGTATGATGAATATCCCCGCGAAATTAGTCGTCTTCCCCGAAGAAACACACTGGGTTCTCCGGCCTCAAAACGCCATTCTGTGGCAGCGGGAATTTTTCGCATGGCTCGATAAATGGCTAAACAATAATCCCAAAAGATAAAAAATGAGTAAACTTGTTTCCCCCTCCATTCTGTCCGCCGATTTCGGCAACCTGCAAAAAGAGATTGAGATGCTGAACGGCAGCCTCGCGGACTGGATACATCTGGATATAATGGACGGGGTGTTTGTTCCGAACATTTCGTTCGGGCTGCCTGTGGTAAAAGCCGTGTACAAACTGTCGGTTAAGCCGCTGGATGTACATTTGATGATTGTGAATCCCGAAAAATACATAGACAGATTCTGTAAGGCGGGAGCTTCGATATTGACGGTACAGTACGAAGCCTGTGTTCATCTGCATGGAATAATACAGCAAATCAAATCGCTGGGCATGAAAGCGGGCGTTTCGCTGAATCCGCATACGCCCGTTTCGTCGGTCGAAAACGTTATTAACGATATCGATCTTTTGCTCGTAATGTCTGTCAATCCGGGATTCGGAGGGCAGAAATTCATTCCGAAGTCGCTGGACAGGATTCGGCAGGCGAAAGAACTGATACGGCAAACCGGCTCCGGCGCGCAGATAGAAGTCGATGGAGGGATATATCTTGAGAATGCGGGGGCGGTATATTCTGCCGGTGCGGATATTCTGGTGTCGGGGAACGCTATTTTTTCGACCGCCGATCCGCAGGATTATATAAAGAAATTGAAACTGATATAAAAAGATTACGAAATATGTATTTGGAAATCATTTCGCCGGACAGGTTTTTTTTCAAGGGGGAAATCGAACAGGTGTCTGTGCCGGGTATGGCGGGCAATTTTACCGTTCTTCCGGGTCATGCCGCCATTGTTTCCCTGCTTGTCGAGGGCGATGTTGTTTATATGGAAAACGGTTCGGAAAAGCGCTTCAATATAATTTCCGGTATGATAGATGTTAGAAATGACAGGATTGTTGTATGCGTGGATAAAAGGAAAGAGGAAACGGAAGAATAATGCCGGCAACCGTCTGTATTTCGGCGTTTTTCTTTTGGTTTTGCTGCATTCTCCGGCGGCAGGAGATTTCTGTTTTGTTTCCGGAGTTTCGGCGCAGAACACGTTTACGGGAAGAGGTCTGGATACCGCTGTTACATCGTCGGATACAGCCGCATACAACAGGATTCGACAGGCCATGTCGAATAAAAAAGTCACCGAAAGGATTTTTTCCCTGCTTACCCGCAAACCGCATATCGAGCCGGCTGCCGTCAATCAAAACCCGTCTGTCGACGAACAGTTTGCCCCGTACGAAGGTAAAATAATCAATGACATTAAAATTGTTGTCCTGCCACCGTTCGGATACGATGTCAAAAGAAGCGACTCGATACCGTCAGTGAACCGGCTTGGCAGGGCAGGTAACAACACACATGCGAATACCCGTAAATGGGTACTGAGAAACAGTTTACTGTTCAAAAAGGGACAGAAAACAGACCCGCTGCTAATTGCCGAAACGGAATCGTTTATCCGGAATCTCGGATATGTCAACGATGTACACATACGGATAGATTCGATTTCCGGCGATGAGGTAAACATAACGGTCGCCGTACAGGATAACTGGTCTGTCGGCGCTTACGTGCGTAACGTGTCCACGAAGGTCGATGTTGAGGTATTCGACAGAAATTTGAGCGGTCTGGGCAACAATTTCGGTTTAAGGGGTATATTAAATACAAAATTAGACAGGAAGTTCGGAGGCGGTCTGGAATACAGGTATCCGAACCTGATGAGAACGTTTATCAATATCGACGCGGCATATCTTGACGATATTGTGTCGGTAAACAGGAATTTCTCGATAGAAAGGCCTCTGCAGAAAAATCTTCATATTTTTGGACAGACAGAGGTCGATATTAAAGAGATAAACCTGTCGCAGGCCGTATGGGATTCCATTTCGCCGACATACAGCAAGGATGTTTCGGCATCTCTCGGATACGCATTCAGTCCGACCGGAAACGACAATACTTTCGTTGTCGCCGCCCGGTTTTCGGACAGGAATCCTCGGTACAAAAATGTGGACAGACCCGACAATCCCGAAATTATCCAGCATATCAAAAACCGAATGGTCCTTTTGCAGTTAAGCCTTTTCAAACAAAGATACTTCCATACCCGCATGGTAAACAGTTTCGGCAAAACCGAAAACTTTGCATACGGATACAATGCATCCGCACAGTTCGGTTATTCGGAATGGCCACAGTTCGATAAAAGAGGCTGTTATGCATCCTTCAGAATCGCCGCCAACAAACAGGGCCGGACCGGAAGCGTATATTTTGAAGGCTCGCTGTCGTCGTTTTTCGACGGTGGAAAACCTTTCGAAGGCGTGCTGAAACTGAAACTGGACATGTTCTCTTCATTATACCGCATCGGAAATCAGAATTACAGGCATTTCCTGAATATCGACTATTCCAGACGCCTGAATCACATCCACGGTTTCAGAAATTACAACCTTACTCTAAACGAACTTACATCCATGAAATTCAGGAATGCGGCAACCCTCACAGCTATCGAAAAACTGATGTTTAAAACCGAAGGAAATGTTTTCAGCTCGCTGAACATAATGGGTTTCCGTCTGCTGTTCTATTCCTTTGCCGACTTCGGATGGATTGCAGACTACAACAAAACACTGTTAAACAGGGACAATATTTACTGGGGCGCAGGCCTGGGCATACGCATAAGAAACGATTTGCTGGTATTCAGAACAGTGGAACTGAAAATCGGATACTATCCGAAAGTCAGACAGCGCGGTTTCAACAATTTCGTTAATTTCGGCTCATCCGTTCCCAATGTTTCCCCGAATTTTACCCCGAAATATCCGGAAGAAATCACCTT